>CAYNRA010000015.1:19219-39729 GCA_964399465.1 uncultured Cytophagales bacterium | reverse complement strand
TATAGGGAAAAACAAATTCAAGGTTGGAGTAGAAAAAAGAAAGAAGCTCTAATAAATAATAAGCCGGAAGATTTGCATTTGCTGTCAGTTTGTCAAAACAAAACGCACTATAAAAATTTCCATATAAACTCCCCTCAGAATTTGGACGAAAAAATAGATACAGGAGAATAGCGTAGAAGGTGGTTTCAGCTTCGCTCAACCACCTATTGGGCTTTGCTCAACCACCCATTCGGCTACATGCAGCTTCGGGTGCAAACATCCCGACAACTGAGCGTAGCCGAAGTCGTCGCGAAAGAGCTTCTGCTTTACCCCGACAACTGAGCGTAGCCGAAGTCGTCGAAAAAGAGCTTCTACATTATCCCGACATCTGAGCGTAGCCGAAGTAGGCGCGAAACACCTGCACAGGTATTCTAGACGTTGGTTTTAGCGCATCTAAATCATTATTTTCCTCCTCTTTTGGCTAATCCATACCCTCTCCTTAAATAACTAATAATTTAGTTTTGAAACTAAAAAAATAGTTATACATTTGTTCAACTAAAAATATAGTTGATATGATAGATAAAGAACTTACCAAAGCTGAAGAGGAAATTATGCTCGTCCTGTGGGAACTTCAACGCGCTTTTGTAAAAGAAATTCGTGAAAAATTCCCCGACCCCAAACCCGCCTACAACACGGTTTCTACCATCGTCCGAATCCTCGAACAAAAAGGATTTGTAGCCCACCAAGCCTTCGGAAAAACCCACCAGTATTTCCCCACTATCTCCAAAGAAGAATATCGGGGCTTCTCCGCAAATAAACTCATGGAAAGCTATTTCGGGAACTCCGTCGGCGCATTGGTTTCTCATTTCCTTAAGGAGAAATCCATCAATCTAGCTGAAGCCGATGAACTTTTAGACTTAATTGAAAAACTAAAAAAATAAGGAATCATGGAAAAGCTACATTATTTCATCCAAGTCAATGGCTATTTGGTGCTTTGTTGGTTGTTTTATGTTCTCTTTTTGCGAAAGGAAACGTTCCATCAATGGAACCGCTTCTTCCTACTTTTTAGTGCCTTGGCTTCCCTCCTTTTGCCTATTCTTCAGGAAAAAATATCGTTTTTTGAGGAATCTGCGCCTGTCGTGTACAAGGAATCAATTCCCACCTGGGCTCTCCCTGCTTTCGAAATCACTACCACTACCCCAACCTATGACTATACCGTTTTTGAGCGTATCTACTGGGCGGGAGTACTCATTTCTGCCATACTTCTACTCAGAAGGTCCTGGCAAACGTACCGCTTTGTTCAACAAAAGAAACCCGGTGCTTGGACATTTATGCGGTCAGTGTTCGTTCATCCACAAGTTCCGAATTACCAAACGGTTCTTCTTCACGAACAAACCCATGCGCACCAATGGCATAGTCTGGACCTCATCGTCTGGGAATTACTGCTTATTTTTTGCTGGATGAACCCCGCCGTTTATGGCCTTCGCATTGCTTCCAGAAACATTCACGAATTTATTGCGGATGAATGTGCCGCCCGTACATTACCTACCCGTGCCGACTACGCAACGCTGCTTGTTCATCACCAATTTGGTGTTAGTCCAAAATCTTCCTTAGAACATCACTTTTTTTCTCATTTCACCCTTAAAACTCGTATCCGTATGATTATGAAAAACCGTTCAAACAGATCAGCCTTACTCAAGTATGGCTTAATTTTGCCCATTTTTGTGGCTACTATTGCGCTATCCTCCGCTCAATTGGCCGAGAAATCGAAGCCTGCCGCACTCCAATCGACTTGGGAGGCGCTGCAGGACGATGTAGAAATTATACTGACTCCACTCGAAGAAAATCAACCTGTTGCTACTACTTCACAGGATACGACAAAAAAAGGAGCTAAATTACCCATTGAGAAAGCCGAAATTTTTACCCAAGCGGAGGATAATCCCGAGTTTCCAGGCGGAATACCTGCGCTATTTGAATGGCTTGGCAAAGAAATTAAATACCCAGAAGAAGCAAAAAACGCCAAGCAAGAAGGAAAAATTTTTGCCCGTTTTGTAATACAATCCGATGGTACAATTGGCAATGTAGAGATTTTAAAAGGTATCAGTCCAGCATTGGATGCAGAAGCCATTCGCGTGATTAAAAAAATGCCTACTTGGAAGCCTGGAAAACAGAATGGGAAACCTGTCAATGTTTTTTATAATATGCCTTTGGTCTTCAGCTTAGGAGAACCCAAAGCGCCCAAAAAACCTATTGAAACAGAAAATGTGAATATTAACATAGAAATTGAGAAAATCAAAGAACCCACAGAACCAAAGAGTCCGTCATCTCCGCCTGCCGCACCCAAAGCACCTACAGCTCCACCCGCACCCCCTCAAAACCTTACAATTAATATGGTTCCTTCCTCATCTACTGGTGGTAGTACATCTGTAAGTAAAGACGGAGATCTGTACAAAACATTAGACCCTAAAAAAGTAAGTATATTTGTTGATGATAAAGAAATACCAGCAGATCAGATCAGCACGATACTCAGTACAATTCAGCCCTCAGACATTCTGAGCATTGATGTATTAAGAGGAGAAAAAGCAATGGAAAAAGCAGGTAAAGAATCTGTTCTTCTCATTCGTACAAAGAAAAAGTAAATGAGAAATCAGGCACAAAAAAATCTCCGCCGAATTGCTTCGGCGGAGATTTTTTTGTGGATTAAAACCTATTAAACTTCTACAAACTCTTTGACAGGTTCTGCGGGAGTATTGAGTAGCGGCTCAGGGGCTTTGCGCTGTTTACCGTATCCCAAAATCTGCAACATTGACTCGCTATCTTGCTCATCAGCAAATAGTTCTGTAACCAAATCTCCTTTCTCATCAATATCAATCAAGACGTGTTTCGGCGCTGGAATTAAACAATGTTGAATACCGCCATATCCACCTAAAGACTCTTGGTATGCACCCGTATGGAAAAAGCCAATGTACTGGTCTTTGGGTTGATTTTCCTCAACCATTGGCATATATAAATCCTCCGAATGTGCTTCTGTATTGTAATAATCGGCAGAGTCACAGGTCAATCCACCTAAATTTACTTTGGTGTAAGGCGCATCCCAATTGTTCACGGGGAGCATGATGTATTTTTGGTTAATCCCCCAAGAATCAGGCAGTTGCGTAATAAACGAACCGTCCACCATATACCAAAGTTCACGGTCATTTTGTTGTTTTTGGTCGATTACCTTGTACAAAATCGCACCACTTTCACCGACGGTATAACTACCAAATTCCGTAAAAATATTCGGAACGGGTACATTGTTTTTATTACAAATCCATTGTACGTTTTCGATGATTTCGTCCACCATAGCTTGGTAGTCATAATTGAAAACCACCGAAGTTTGAATCGGCATTCCACCACCAATATCGATAGAGTCGAGGTCGGGACAAATTTTCTTCAGTTCACAATATTTAAACATGAAACGTGTCAATTCAGACCAATAATAGGCAGTATCTTTAATACCTGAATTGATAAAAAAGTGAAGCATTTTCAGTTTAAAACGTGGATTCGGTTTGATTTTCGTCAGATATAATTCATCCACATCTTTGTAGCGAATCCCGAGGCGCGACGTATAAAACGAGAAATTAGGCTCCTCGTCTGTAGCAATCCGAATTCCTACTTTCACTTCATCGGCATGAACGGTTTCGAGATAATGGTCGATTTCACCTAGATTATCCAAAACGGGCATACAGTTTTCAAAACCCTCGTTCAGGAACTGAGAAATATATGCCAAATACTGAGGTCTTTTGTGGCCATTGCAGATGATGTACGTATCTTTTGCCACTTTTCCTTCTTCGTAGAGAGCTTTGATAATCGGCATATCAAAAGCAGAGGAAGTCTCGAGATGAATATTATTTTTGAGCGCTTCGTCTAGGATAAACTTAAAATGAGAAGACTTGGTACAATAACAATAGGTATAATTACCTTTGTAATTGTATTTTCGCATCGCATTTTTAAACAACAGTCTTGCGTGTTCAATATGTTCACTTATTTTTGGTAGATAAGTTAGTTTCAGCGGTGTTCCGTACTTATTAATAATTTCCATAAGCGGAACATTATTAAATAGCAAGTTGTGGTTGTCATCTACCCCAAATTCACGGGTAGGGAACTCAAAAGTCTGTTGAATTAAATCGATGTATCTTTTCATTTCTAAGTAAAATGCATAAAGCGACTTTTAGGTGAAAAATAAGAACCATTTGGTACATTTAGGAACGCTAAATTTGACCAAATTTGGTGCAAAAGTGATACAAAATTTACAACTTTGCAACATTACCCACTTTTAATACAGGTAGTGTTGTATTTGCCTACAAATTGTAGGATAATTCAATGAAAAAATCTTAATTTTCGAATAATTCGAAAAAACTTGTACAAATTGCATATACCATTTAGGTAAAAATTGATACGTAAATAAACCCAATGAATTCAACTTCTACTCAAGTTCACTTTATTGCTATTGGTGGTGCTGTAATGCATAACTTGGCACTGGCTTTGCACAAAAAAGGATTCCAAGTAACGGGCTCTGACGATGAAATCTATGACCCTGCCAAATCGAGACTTGCTGCAGCAGGCATTTTACCCAAACAAATGGGTTGGTCTGTAGAGAATATCCACCCAAAGTTAGATGCTGTTATTCTTGGTATGCATGCCAAAGCGGATAATCCTGAACTCCTAGAAGCCCAGCGTTTAGGAATCAAGGTCTATTCCTTCCCAGAATATGTATACGAACAATGCAAGCACAAACAACGGATCGTTATTGCAGGAAGCCACGGGAAAACATCCATTACCAGTATCATTTTACACGTACTCAAGTACTTCAATCGCTCCTTTGATTATCTTGTCGGGGCACAAATCGAAGGATTTGACTTGATGGTTCAATTGACTTCCGACGCACCGATTATCATCATTGAAGGCGACGAATATCTATCTTCACCTATTGAACGACGCTCAAAATTCCATTTTTATCATCCACACATTGCTCTATTTAGCGGTATTTCATGGGATCATTTCAATGTATTCCCGACATTTGAAAGCTACGTTAAAACATTTGAAGAATTGGCAGATGCTTTACCCAAAGCAGGAACGATTCTTTTTGACGAAACAGATGATATTCTTCGTGTAATTGGCGAAAAAGACCGAGAGGACGTATCTAAGTTACCCTACAAAGCCCATCCATACATTGTAGAAAACGGGCAAGTTTCTCTCCAAACAAAACAAGGGAATATTCCTATTTTGCTTTTCGGGGAGCATAACATGAAAAATTTGGAAGGTGCAAGATTAATTTTGGAAAAGTTAGGCATTCAGTCGGTTCAATTTTATGAGGCAATACAACATTTCAAAGGGGCGGCGAAACGACTTGAAAAGGTAGCAGATAACTCAAATTTGGTCGTTTACCGTGATTTCGCCCACGCACCGTCGAAAGTAAAAGCAACTACTGAAGCAACCAAACAACTTTTTCCTACACGAAGACTCATTGCTTGTTATGAATTACATACATATAGCTCATTGAATCAGTCATTTTTGCCTCATTATGCACAAACACTCGATGCGGCAGATACGGCAATTTTGTTCTTCAGTCCACAAACATTGGCTATAAAACAAATGGAACCACTTTCTGAAGACATTATTCGGAAAGCATTTGGGAGAGAAGATATCTTGGTATTCACGGATAAAGATGCGCTTGAATCGTATCTAAAAACGCAGAATTGGTTTCAAACGAATTTACTTTTGATGTCTTCTGGAACTTTTGGAGGCATGGATTTTCTGAATTTTGCCAATCTACTGATGGAATTACCTGTCAATGAAGTATTTCCAGAACTACGTGTGACAGAAGAGAAGCCAGACGAAGGAAGTTGGAGTGGTTTACTCAAAAAAGTGAAGAATACATTAAAATAAAAAGAAAAAAGGCACTGAAAGTGCCTTTTTTTATATCATCAATACAATAATTCTAAACCTAATTCCTGACGTAGTGTTTCTAACTCAGGATTCTTTTGGAGCATTGCTTCAAATTTTTCTTGGGCAGTATATGGTTTGCGGACAGTTTCGTCTATCCCAAATTCAAACTGAACAGAAAGAGAGGATTTTCCAAATTTCGCACGTAAATACGTGGCTAATTCCTGTTTCATATCAGTAAATACCCCTTCTTGAATTTGATTATCTAGTAAAAAAATCAAATTCTCTCCCTCAATTTTAGGCGCACGACTCAAAATTACTTTCTCAGTTTCACTTTCTCTCAAATCGGCAAACCCTTGAAGAACAGCAAAAATAGTCGCTGAATCGAACGAAGTAAACGTCGTATTTTCTGTACTTGGTTTCGAGTGAACAGACGTCATGTTTTGTTTTTGAGGAACTTCATTCGTCAACTTTACTTCCTCCTCCAAAACCAACGTTGACTTTAACGTCGAGAGTCGTCGAACTGGCCTTTCAGCTACTGCCGTCGGATTCACTTTCTTCACACTAGGTGATACAGACTTATCTTCGATTTTAATGGGTGTTTCTTGTCTATTGACAGCCTGCACATCTCCAACTTGTTGTTGCTCTACAGAAGGCAACTCACTTAATTTTAAAATCTGTTGAATTTGTGCAATTTTCAACAAACCAATTTCAATATGTAATCGCTGATTTTTGGCAGATTTGTATTGTATATCCAGATGATTCCCAACGCTTAGGCAGGACATCAGATACCCCGTTTGAAGTTTCTTGGATTGTTCTAGATAACGTTGTTGAACAGACGGTGAAACTTCCAATAATTTGACCGTTTCAGGGGCTTTAGCGACCAATAAGTTCCGGAAGTGTTCATTTAACCCAACAATAAACTGATGACTATCAAACCCTTTTTCCAAAATATCATTGTATAAGAGTAATACTGACGAGATGGAACCCTCAAAAAGAAAGTCAGTCATTCTAAAATAATAGTCATAATCTAAAATATGTAAATTTTTTAAGACATCTTCATAAGTCAGTCCATGTCCACCTGAAAAAGTAACGTTCAGGTCAAACATAGAAAGTGCATCCCGCAATCCACCTTCTGCTTTCTGAGCAATAAGTTCCAGCGCAGGATAATCAGCCTTAATTCCTTCTTTAACAGCAATACTCGCCAGGTGATCAGCGATATCTTTGATTTGAATTCGATTAAAATCAAAGATTTGACAACGGCTCAAGATAGTTGGAAGAATCTTGTGTTTTTCCGTTGTTGCCAAAATGAAAATAGCATGTTTCGGTGGTTCTTCCAATGTTTTAAGGAAGGCGTTAAAAGCCGACTGCGACAACATGTGAACCTCGTCAATGATATATACCTTGTATTTCCCGTCTTGCGGAGGAAAGCGTACTTGGTCTATGAGATTACGAATATCTTCAACTGAATTATTGGAGGCAGCATCTAATTCATGGATAGTAAAAGAAGTATTTTGGTCAAAACTACGACATGATTTACACGTATGACATGGTTCGATAGAATCTTCTAAAGATTGACAATTAATTGTCTTGGCTAAGATACGCGCACAAGTTGTCTTACCAACTCCTCTAGGACCACAAAAAAGAAAAGCTTGGGCTAGATGATTGGTACGAATCGCGTTTTTAAGCGTCGTAGTAATATGTGACTGACCAACCACCGTATCAAATGTAGCTGGGCGATATTTCCGGGCTGAAACTACAAACTTTTCCATATGACAAATATACAAAATGAACCAAGCCAATCGAAATAAAAAAATACTAGACGCTAAATCTTTGCTTTTGGACGGCATTCCTAAAACTTATCGCACTTTTTTTTTCCATTTGCTTCAAAATACACTAATTTCACAGCATTCAATTAATTATTGAACTAATCTACTTCGATCGAACCTCATTAACCACTCACATGGAAAGCTTTCTAATTTACCTTAAACTAGGTTTTGAACACATCACAGATATCAATGGATATGACCACATTCTATTTATTCTAGCTCTGTGCATTATTTATTCTATTCGAGAATGGAAAAAGGTTCTTATTTTGATAACTGCATTCACACTAGGTCATTCCCTCACTTTAGGCTTAGCTGTACTTGAAATCATCCATGTTGACTCAGCTCTCATTGAATTTCTTATTCCTATCACAATCATCCTAACTTGTCTAACGAATGTCATGGGATACAAACACAGAACCATTTCAAGAACGATCTACGAACCAAGCAATATATATCTTCAGTACGCATTAGCAGTTATTTTTGGATTAATTCATGGCATGGGCTTCTCAAATTATCTAAAGAGTTTACTTGGAAAAGGTGAAAGTATTGTTCTAGAACTTTTTGCTTTCAATGTAGGACTTGAAATTGGACAACTGCTTATCGTAGGTGGTTCATTTATTTTGGCTTTGCTATTTCTTGAACTAATCAATGTACGTCGCTCTACATGGGTGATGGTATGTTCAGGATTTATTGCCGGATTATCATTCCACCTTCTTTTAGATAAATGGTATTTCTAAAGTATTTTGCATAAAAAAACGGTCATTTGAAATATCAAATGACCGTTTTTTTATGCAGTAAAATTATTCAGCAACGCAAACTTCTTCGTAAACCGCAGCCAAATGCGAACCAATCATTTGAGCAGAACGACCTTCAATATGGTGTCTTTCTACAAAATGGGCCAATTCACCATCTTTGAACAACGCAATAGAAGGAGACGAAGGTGGAATATTAAACTCACGCAAATAATCACGTAACTTTTGTGTTGCCTCTGTATCTACACCTGCAAATACAGTCAATAATTGATCTGGCTTATTTTCTGATTCTTCGAGCGACATCAAAACACCTGGACGGCATGTACCTGCAGCACAACCACAAACGGAATTGATAACGACTAAGGCAGTACCTTTTTGGTTTTCCATGAATTGGTCAACGTCTTCTGCTGTCAAAAGTTCTTGGAAACCAGCATTCGTAAGTTGTTGCTTCATTGGTGCAACTAAATGAGGAGGATACATATTTTAAAAAATTAATTGTGTAAAATAAAAATAAACAGATGCCGATTACATAAAGCCAAGTTCTAATTTGGCTACTTCAGACATCATTTCCGTTGAGTACGGAGGATCGAATGTAAGTTCAATGCTTACCTCGGATACACCCTCCACTTCTCGAATTTTTTGCTCGATTTCACTTGGAATACTCTCAGCTGACGGACACGACGGCGACGTAAGTGTCATCAAAACATAGACATTATTCACAGGAAATATTTTAATATCGTAGATGAGGCCAAGCTCAAAGACATCCACTGGAATTTCTGGATCATACACCTCTTTGATGGCTTCAATTACCTTTTCTTTTAATACGATTTCTTCAGGAGTCATAATAGAAATACAGGGTTAAGTTGTTTTAATGCTGTACGCAAGTGCATAGGACTTAATTTGTTTTACCATGGAAGCAAGACCATTTGAACGAGTTTGTGCTAAATGACTGGCAAATCCAATTTTCTCGATAAAGTATATTTCAGCATCCAAAATTTCTTTGGGAGTATGCCCTGAAAGTACTTTTAAAAGCATGCTAACCAATCCCTTTACTATGATTGCCTCGCTATCGCCTTGAAAGGAAAGTATTCCTTCTTTATAATCTGCATGAAGCCAAACTACTGACTGACAACCCTTTATAATATTTTCTTCTACTTTCAACGTATCAGACATGGCAGGAAGTTGTTTCCCTAAATCAATCAGATATTCGTATTTTTCTTCCCAATCCTCAAAAAGTGCAAAATCTTCAATGATTTCGTCTTGTCTTTCTTTGATACTCATATTTTGCAGCTTACAATAAAAATTTCTTTACTTTCAAGATTCCTTGTACCAATGCGTCTATTTCTTGCGTCGTATTATAAACAGCGAAAGAGGCGCGCGCGGTTCCACCATTTAACCCGAGGTGATTCATCAAAGGTTGCGTACAATGATGCCCCGTACGAACGGCAATACCTTGTTGGTCTAAAATAACTCCAATATCTTGGGGATGAATACCTTCAAGTACAAAAGAAATAACTCCAATTTTATGCTCCGCTTGACCAACAATTCGGAGACCTTCAATTTCACTTAATGCCTCTGTACCGTACGCCAACAATTCATTTTCATATGCGAGAAACGTTTCTTTTCCATATGAATGGATATAATCAAGCGCAAATTTCATAGCAACGACATCCGCAATATTGGGCGTACCAGCTTCAAATTTATAGGGCAGTTCGTTGTACGTTGTTTTTTCGAATGTAACTTCTTTAATCATTTCTCCACCACCTCGATAGGGCGACATTGCCAAGAGCAACTCTTTTTTCCCATACAAAACGCCCATTCCGGTTGGTCCATACAATTTATGTGCAGAGAAAACATAGAAATCGGCGTCCAAGGTTTGTACATCAATCGTAAAATGTGCGACAGCCTGCGCTCCATCCACAAGTACCTTTGCTCCTACTTTATGTGCTTTTTCAATAATTTCCGCTACCGGATTTACAGTTCCCAATGCATTGGAAACATGCACGATAGAAACGAATTTGGTTTTTTCAGAAAGTAGTTTTTCAAATGCCTCCATGTCCAATTCTCCTTTTTCATTGATTGGAATAATGCGAAGAACACATCCTTTTTCCTCACAAAGCATTTGCCACGGAACAATATTGGAGTGATGTTCCAATGTAGAAATTAGAATTTCATCTCCTTCTTTGAGAAAAACGCGACCGTAGGCATTAGCAACTAGATTAATTCCGTCTGTAGTGCCGTAGGTAAAAATAATTTCCTCGGTGCTAGAAGCATTTAAAAACTGTTGCAGCGATTTGCGGGTGTCTTCGTAGGCAGTTGTTGCTTTTTCTGCTAGATAATGAATCCCTCTGTGAATATTTGCATTGTAGCCACCATAATAGCCCGTAAGTGCATCAATGACAGACTGGGGCTTTTGCGTAGTCGCTGCATTATCTAAATAGACCAAGGGCTTCCCATTTATTTGTTGATGTAAAATAGGAAACTCACTTCTGATTTTTGTTATATCTAAACTTTCTGTCAAGTTCATTGTGTTGTGATTTTCACTAAAAACGCCTTGTTTCAAGGGAATGTTTTAGTGGGTGAATTACGCCAAATTTTCTTCGATTTCCGCCGTAGAAATGGCAAAATGCGACTGATTGTAAATTGCATTTCCTCCTTTTATCAAGATGACTTGAGGCGATTCATGCTCTACAGAAAAAGTATCTGCAACAGCATTAGACACGTTTCGAAAAGCAACTAAGTCGAGATAATAGAGCTTTACTTGAGTATCTAATTCTGTTTTCCAAGAACGTTGCAAGCGATTCATTGCCGTAGAACTTATCGGGCAACGCGTACTGTGTTTGAATATGAGAACGGGAATCTCTTGAGATTCATTTTTAATGCTTTCTATCTGTTGTATATCTTGCAAAGGATGCCAATTCATACGAAAATACAGTTTTGTACAGAAATGTACGTGGTTTAAAAAGTAACAAGAACCAAGATTACAAAAGTTCGATTTTGATTTAATTTGGTATATCTTAGAATACGATATTATCAATAAGACGAACTTCTTCTAAATATCCTGCAAAACAAATAGCATATTTTTGATATTCCTGAAACAGACTATTTACTTGTTGTAAAGAAGGATATTCTACCAACTCCACGTATTCAAGAGTTAACTCAGGAACATCCACCAAATATTTATTTTTGGCCTTTTGAAGGCACGCATCCCAGGAAAGACCTGTTGTATATTCTGAGGCTAAATATGAAATGAATGCATAAATTTTAGCTGCTTTTTGTTTACCCTCCTCTGACAATCGCTGATTTCGTGAAGACATCGCTAATCCAGTTGCTTCGCGAATAGTCGGACAAACGATTAATTCAATCGGAAAACTGAGGTCTTCAATCAATCGATGAATGACAGCGACTTGCTGCAAGTCTTTTTGCCCAAAATAAGCACGTGTTGGTAACACGCGATTAAATAGTTTTGCAACGATAAGTCCGACCCCTTGAAAATGTCCTGGTCGGAACGCCCCTTCCATTATCTCCTCCAGATAGCCAAACGTAATTTGAACTTCCGAAGTTGCGGGATACATTGTCTCCACATTGGGAATAAATACAGCCGTACAGCCATTTGCCTCTAATAGAGCAATATCTATGTCCTCTGTTCGTGGATATTTTTCCAAATCGGTTGGGTTATTGAACTGCGTCGGATTTACAAAAATGCTGACGATTGCTTGGTCATTTTCTTGCAATGCTCGTGTCAATAAGCTAATATGTCCGTCATGCAACGCGCCCATTGTGGGCACAAAACCAACAGATTTATTTTGTTGAAAACAATCTTTCCTCCAAGCAACGAGCTCAGAAATTGTGCGGATAATAAGCATAAGTATATTATTCAGTTCGGCCTTTTTTACGGCCTAATGTCATTAAAACTACACCAGACACAATAATAGCAGAAGCCACAACTGTCTGAAAATCAAGCAATTCATCTATAAAAAACCAACCTAAAAACAAGGCAACAACCGGATTAATATACGCATACGTAGATGTAAGAAGCGGGGGCGCGTTGTTCATTAACCAAACATACGCAGTATATCCAACATAAGAGCCGATAAAAATGAGATACGCAAGCGCCCAGAATGCTTGTCTATCTACGCGTTGCAAAACACCCAGATGGTCATTTTCAAGAAAAATACTCAAGAACAAAGCAAAAACGCCACCTGCAAACATTTGCAATGCCGTAGATTGAATGGCAGCAGGTTGTGGGGTATTGTAACTTATTAATGAACCATAAGACCAAGAGATACTACCAATAAAAACAACCAATGTAGGCCAAAATGGAATGGCATGTTCTACGGAATTTTCAAACGGATTGAGTAGAAAGACCATCCCAATAATACCTAATAACAGACCGATTCCAGATAGTAAGGAGGGTTTAGAGCGACTAAAAAAGAAAAAATCTAGCAAAAAAGTCCATAATGGCAACGTTGCTACCAAAAGAGCAACTATTCCAGAAGGTACATACCCAATGGCAAATGCGACTGCTCCTGTTCCTACTCCACTCAAAAAAACCCCTAATTTAGAAGCACCAATAAACTGTTCTTTCGTGGGTAATCCCGCGCCTCTCCAGACTGTAAAGGCAAACAACAAGCCACCGCCAATCAAGAAACGAACGGCCGTGAGTAGCAAAGGTGGAAAAACGTGCAATGCCAACTTGACACCAAGGTACGTAGAGCCCCAAACGACATAAACAAGCCCTAATGCCGTAAACAACTTTGTTTGATAAGATAATTTCATAGAAAAGATGTTTACTCAGACTCCAATAAATACTGCTTGAATGCAGCAAAATCAACAGGCATGGGTGTGGCTACTTTTTGTTTTACTAATAAATTTTCTAGTCGCTCTGGAATCGGTAATTTCGTACCGAGAACAGGCTCCATTTCGGGCAAAAACTTAGCATAATGCGCGGTTGAAAGGACAATTCCATAGAATGGAGTTTCCTGCGTTTTTCTGTAATCTTCCATAGCAAGGAATCCTATAGCTGTATGCGGGCACATCAAATACGCGTATTTTTGATACACAGCCCGAATGCCTTCTTTTGTCTCTGCATCTGTGTAAGAAAAACCTGTCACCTTAGACCTAAGATCGTCAAAATTTGATCCGAACAAAGCCTTTAATCGAGGAAAGTTACTTGGATTTCCGACATCCATCGCATTTGAAATGGTAGCTACTGATGGACTAATTGGCTGATAATCACCTGTTTTTAAGTAATCTGGAATCACTTTATTGGCATTCGTGGCTGCTAAAAACTGAAGAACCGGCATACCCATTTTATAGGCTAAAACACCGGCACTCAAATTACCAAAGTTGCCTGACGGAACAGAAAAAACGACAGGCAAGCCATTTTTCTTTGCTTGTGCATAAGCTGCCGCAAAGTAGAAAGCTTGCGGAATAAGCCGAGCAATGTTGATGGAATTAGCCGATGCCAATTGCAATTTATTTCGAAGTGATTGGTCTAAAAAAGCTTGCTTTACCAAAGCTTGGCAATCATCAAAAGTTCCGTCAACCTCCAAAGCACGAATATTTTCGCCAAGGGTGGTTAATTGCATTTCTTGAATATCACTTACTTTTCCTTTTGGATACAAGATGGTCACACGGACATGCGGCGTTCGGAAGAATCCTTGTGCGACGGCACCTCCCGTATCTCCAGATGTTGCCACAAGAATTTCAATTTGTTGGTCATTTTTGGCTAAAAAGTAGGACATTAAACCTGCCATGAACCGCGCGCCAAAATCTTTAAACGCCATGGATGGGCCGTGAAAAAGCTCCAAAACACCCTGAAAATCATCTAAAGGAATAACGGGTGCCTCAAAATCAATCGCTTTTTCAATAATTTTCCGAAGCGTGTCTGCTTCTATATCTTCTTTTAACAGAGCAAAAGCAATTTCAAAGGCAATATCAACCAATGATTTTTGTTCGATGGTTTCCCAAAAAGAAAGAGGCAAAACAGGGATTTCAGTTGGCATATAAAGGCCATTATCTGGAGGCAATCCTCTAAAAATTGCTTCTTCGAGACCTACTTCTGGGCTCTGATTTAATGTACTAATGAATCGCATGGATAAAAAAGAGTTCGTAATAAAGAACAAATTTAGGCCAAATTTGTCAAAACTTTTCAAAAAACCACGAACCGATTCAATCACGACGCGCTTTTTCATTTCTGAGTAGATTTCCACTACCTTTGTTGTATGAAGCAATCTGATATTATAGTAAAAACGCTTTTTGGCTTAGAAAATGTCTTGGCTGATGAACTGAACACATTGGGTTTACAGGAAATAGCCGTGTTAAATCGTGCCGTTAAATGCCAAGGTACGCTAGAAGACATCTATGCCATCAATTTACGGGCAAGAACAGCACTCAAAGTACTACTCCCAATCGCAGTATTTACTGCTGACCACGAAGACGAACTCTACCATTATTTGTATCGATTGCGTTGGTTTGACTATCTTTCTCCACAACAAACATTCTCTATTGAAGCGACTGTTAGCGGTGATTTTTTCAAACATTCGAAGTACATCGCGCTTAAAACGAAAGATGCCATTGTTGATTATTTCAGAAATAAAATCGGTAAAAGACCATCTGTTGATACTATTTCTCCTGATATTTATTTCAATATTCATATTCACCAAAACATGGTCACGTTGTCGCTGGACAGCACTGGACAAACGCTTGATAGACGTGGCTACCGTCTGCAACGCAACGATGCACCGCTGAACGAAGTCTTAGCTGCAGGTATTTTGCTCCTAAGTGGCTGGGATAAAAAATCTACTTTGTATGATCCCATGTGTGGGTCAGGCACGTTTTCAGTGGAAGCAGCACTAATGGCATGCCGAATTCCGCCCGGGCATCTTCGGTCGTTTGCCTTTCAACATTGGCAAAATTTTGATTCAATCTTGTGGGAAAAAGTCAAAAAAGAGGCCAATGACCAAATTATTGAGTGGGATGGTCAGATATATGCGCGAGATATTGATAGCCGAAGCATTGATATCACTATTCAAAATGGTACGCGTGCGGGGGTCGAAGATTATATAATGGTCAAAAAAGAAGATTTTTTCGAGTCGAGCCCCAAAGGAGAAACCGGATTTCTACTTTTCAACCCGCCGTATGGAGAACGAATGCGTCAAGACCAAATCGTTGATTTTTACAAACAGATTGGGTCTCATTTGAAGCAATATTACCAAAACCACGATGCTTGGATTATTTCTTCAAATATGGAAGCCATCAAGTATTTTGGGTTGAAGCCTTCTAAAAAAATGGCACTTTACAATGGGGCACTTCCGTGTAAATTGCAAGGATATGAATTGTACAAAGGCTCTAAAAGAGCTCCTTTATTAACAGAAAATTAATTTAACTAATGGATATATTTGTTCGCAGCATTCCTTTTAAATACAAGGAAAAAGATTTAATCGCATTGTTTACCCCTTACGGAGATGTGGCAGAAGCCAAAATTGTCATTGATAAAGCAACTCGACAAAACAAGGGTTTTGGATTTGTCAAAATGCCCAATGAAATGGAGGCACTTGCAGCAATTCTTGCATTAAATGGGGCGGAGATTGGGGACAGAAAAATTCAAGTGGAGGTTTCTGCTAAACCAAAAGTAACTAAGCCAGGGCCTTTTGGGAATACCGCACCGAAGGGAGCTAAGGGATTCATGGGAAAATTTGGAAAAGGAGGTATTGACCTTGTTGAAAAACCAAAGCGCAAAACCAAAAAAGGGGTAGGAAGAGGAACAAAATACTAAAAGATGTTTTAGCTACTTCTTAAAAAAGCCCTCAAAATGATTCTTTGAGGGCTTTGCTTATTTTGTACGTTCGATTGTGAATTGAATCAAATTTAAGAGCGATTTTCGGTAATTGGTATCCGGGAATGTAGATAGAATCGCATTGGCTTCCTCCACAAAACGGTGCATTACTTGTTGGGTATATTGAATACCGCCCGAGCGTTTCACAAAATCGATCACTTCTTGCACTTTCGCAGGTTTATTCGACTCATTTTTGACCAAATTTATCACACGTCGTTTTTCAGACCAAGAAGCTTGATTTAGTGCAAAAATCAGTGGCAAAGTCATTTTCTTTTCTTTGATATCAATACCTGTCGGCTTCCCAATTTCCGCATCTCCGTAATCAAAAAGGTCATCTTTGATTTGAAAAGCCATTCCGATTTTTTCGCCAAGGAGTTTTGCTTTTTCCACCAATTCTTCACTTGCACCGACAGAGGCAGCACCAACTGCGCAACAAGATGCTATCAATGAGGCGGTTTTTTGTCGAATAACTTCAAAATAAATATCTTCCGTAATATCCAGTCTTCTTGCCTTTTCAATTTGCAGAAGCTCGCCCTCACTCATTTCCTTTACTGCTTGTGAAACGATTTTCAAAAGTCCAAAATCTTGATTATCAACACTTAACAACAAACCTCTTGATAGGAGATAATCTCCGACGAGAACAGCAATTTTATTTTTCCAAAGCGCATTAATAGAAAAAAAACTTCGTCTGTAGTTTGAATCATCGACGACATCATCGTGCACAAGTGTTGCTGTATGTAGAAGTTCAATAAGGGCTGCACCTCTGTGCGTGGCTTCAGAAATCGTACCCAAAGAACCGGCTGTCAAGAAAACGAACATGGGTCGTACTTGCTTTCCCTTTCTGTGGATGATGTACTTCATTATTTGATCCAACAACATGACGCTTGTCTTCATAGACTGGCGAAAGCGTTGTTCAAATTCTTTCATTTCGTGCTCTATCGGAGCCTGAATATCTTTTATTTGTAAAGCCATTAAAAGTCGGCGTGTAAGGTCTAAATAATTTCTAAACCAAAGTTGGTGTATTTTCTAGTATGTTACTTATTTCAAAACAAGAATGTTTCAAATTTACGTTCGAAACATAAGATAAGTACTAGTAAATACATAAAAAATACAAAATTCAATGCATCGTAAATTAATTTTCAAAACGTAGATGCTTTACAGACTGTCCAGACTGCGCCAATTCATTGAGTGAATCAATACCAATTTCTAGGTGATTATTTACAAAAGAAGTTGTCACTTTTTTATCACTTTCTTCTGTTTTTACACCTTCTGGTATCATCGGATTATCAGAAACCAGCAGCAAAGCACCGTGCGGAATAGCATTGACGAAACCAACGATAAAAATAGTCGCGGTTTCCATATCTACTGCCATGGCACGTAGTTCACGAAGATATTCTTTGAACGCCTCATCATGTTCCCAGACACGACGGTTTGTGGTATAAACTGTTCCCGTTAAATAATCTAAATTTCGTTTGATGATCATCTCAGATACAGAACGTTGCAACCGAAAAGACGGCAATGCAGGTATTTCAGGCTTTGCATAATCGTCACTAGTACCATCTCCACGAATTGCTGCAATGGGGAGAATAAAGTCGCCAAGTGCTGTAATTTTCTTCAAACCGCCACATTTACCCAAGAAAAGAACGGCTTTTGGTGAAACCGCTGTCAATAAATCCATGACCGTAGCTGCCATAGGACTTCCCATTCCAAAATTAATAATGGTAATATCACCTGCAGATGCAGTTTGCATCGGGTTGTCTTGTCCACGAACCTCCACACCAAACTTATCTGCAAACATGTGCACATAATTTTTGAAATTTGTAAGCAGTATATAAGGTCTAAATTCTTCTAATGGAGTTCCAGTATATCTTGGTAGCCAATTTTTTACAATTTCTTCTTTAGTTTGCATTCTGTACTTACTTTTGTATTTTAACTGATTATGAATTCAAAAATTCCATTCCCTACATTAAGTCTACCTCCTATCCATGTCAAAATTCAATACGTTGAAGGGCAATATCGAATTTATGACGAGATTCGCAAAGGATTTTATGTTTTAACACCAGAGGAATGGGTTCGCCAACATTTTGTCCATTTATTAATTCATCATTATAATTATCATAAAGGACTTATTCGGCTAGAGGGGGGGCTTACCTATCATACTCTTGCCAAACGATCGGATATTCTGGTTTATGATAGGCAAGGAAATCCATTTTTACTAGTCGAGTGCAAATCTACTGAAATACGTCTCAATGCACAAGTTCTCCAACAAGCTGCCACCTACAATCAAGTGATTCAAGCTCCTTTCATTTGTTTAACAAATGGGCTTAAAACGCTTTGTTTTGAGCATAAATCAAACGGAGATTTTAAACAATTAAACGCTATTCCGAGCTTTCCAAGTACACCTTCTTAAGTACTGCCCACAAATTACGCTTTTCGGAAGTCGTATTAGACACCAACTGTTCCAATGTATTTGACAGAATAAGCGATGTATTTCGAATCAACTGGGGTTGATTTAAAGATTGCATTAACTCCCCAAAAACTGTTTCTTGACCAAATACGAACACGGTCTCTACGTGTGGATTAGCTTCAATAAATGGAAATACGGGATGTCTTTCGAAATAAAACGCTACATCACTTCCTTTCAATTGAATAGCCGCAAGCAACTTTACAAGCAATTCTTTTTTTTCACCCACTGGCTTTTCTCCCAAAAACCATGCATGTTTCTTTGAAGTTTTGGGAATAGTGAATGGTGTTTGGGCTTCTGAGTCCGTTTGTACGCTGCTCTTTTCTTCCCTTCTAGTTTCTATTAATAATTTACTCATTTCCAATGGATTACCTTCATTGGAGATTGGATTTTTATAGAGAGGAACATCAAAGAAAAGATAGGCAGCTAATTCCCTATTCATACGCTTAATTTACAAAAATGGATGAAAAAAATGCCTCAAAAGAGGCATTTTTGGGTTATCTTATTACAAGGGCTTCTCTATCTGGCCCAGTCGAAATAAACGTAACTGGCACTTGAACCTCTTGTTCTATGTATTCTACATATTCTTTTAATTCTGCTGGAATTTCATCATAAGCACGCATGCCATCAAGCGATGTTACCCAACCTTTGAATGTTTTATAGATTGGTTTAACCTCCTCATCGCATAAATCATACGGCATTTCCTCTGTTCTTGTACCATCAGCGAGTTCGTAATGCGTGCATACCTTGATTTCATCAAAAATTGATAAAACATCTACTTTCATCATGACAAGCTGAGTAACTCCATTGAGCATGATAGAATACTTCAATGCGGGTAAATCAAGCCATCCGCATCTTCTAGGTCGTCCGGTGGTACTACCAAACTCACGTCCTTCTTTACGCATTTTCTCTCCTTCATCATCCAGTAATTCTGTTGGGAAAGGGCCCGAGCCGACACGTGTGCAGTAGGCTTTGAAAATACCGTATACTTCTCCAATTTTTGCGGGCGCTACGCCTAGTCCAGAGCAAACACCTGCTGCAGTAGTACTTGAAGACGTAACAAATGGATACGAACCGAAGTCAATATCCAAAAGTGATCCTTGGGCACCTTCTGCTAAGATTCGTTTCCCTTCTTTGATTGAATTATTGATGACATATTCACTATCTACCAAATTAAATTGTTTGATAAATTCAAGAGCACCAAAGAATTCATTTTCAGCTTCTGTTAAATCGAATTCAAATTGATGATATTCCAGTATGGAGATATGTTTTGCTTTCAGTGCTTCGTATTTTTCAAGGAATTTTGGCGAAACAACATCGCCTAATCGAAGGCCTTGGCGAGATGTTTTATCCGAATACGTTGGTCCGATACCTTTAAGAGTAGAGCCAATTTTAGCATCTCCTTTTGCTTTTTCGTAGGCTGCATCCAACAATCTATGTGTTGGAATGATAATAGCTGTTTTTTTGGAAATGAACAAATTCTTGGCAAAATCAATCGAAAACTTCTGTAAGCCTTCAATTTCTCGTTTGAAGATAATGGGGTCAAGTACAACACCATTACCGATTACATTGGTACAATCATTCCTAAAGATACCCGATGGAATTTGATGAAGCACGTGTTTATGTCCGTCAAACTCTAATGTATGTCCTGCATTTGGTCCACCTTGAAAACGCGCAACTACCTTATAATCAGGAGCTAATACATCTACAATTTTACCTTT
>CAYNRA010000015.1:0-19209 GCA_964399465.1 uncultured Cytophagales bacterium | reverse complement strand
CTGGAGTTCAGACGTGTGCTCTTCCGATCTCTACAATTTTACCTTTACCTTCATCGCCCCATTGGAGCCCTAACAAAATATCTACCATGTTGTGTGAATAAGTATGATTAAAAAGAAGTTCATCGAGAAATTATGCGTTAGCGACAGCAGGTTTATGTTCACAACCCACTTTTTTGCAGTTTCCGTAAAAAATCAAAGAATGGTGCATCACTTCTGACTCGAGAAGCTCCCCAACCATATTTTGAATGTTCTGTATTCGAGGGTCGCAGAATTCTTCCACTCGGTGGCAATCTAAGCAAATGAGATGATCGTGTTGTTTGCTTCCATATGATTTTTCATACTGAGCAAGATTTTTACCAAATTGATGCTTTGTAACCAAATCGCATTCAACAAGAAGATCAAGGGTATTGTAAACGGTTGCTCTACTCACTTGATACTTTTTGTTTTTCATAGATATGTACAAGTCCTCCACATCGAAATGATCATTACGCGCATAAATTTCCTCTAAGATGGCATATCTTTCAGGTGTTTTGCGTAATTGTTTATTTTCGAGATAAGCAGTAAATATCTGCTTAGCTGATTCAAAATTCGAATAACTTCCGTTCATTATCTTTCTTTATTCTCTTGTACTATTCTTGTTTGTTTACGCAGACAGCACACAAATTTACGGTATTTTTACAGTAAAACCAATCTTGTCTTTACCTTGTAAACCGAAATTTAAAGTTACTTTTTCTTGGTTTGCTGAACGTTGTATTTTATTAAATCTACGAATTTCTTCCATTTTTTTATCCACACCTACTTGTACCATAGACGCTCCAACTACAAATGAAAGTAGTCCCGCACCCAATAAAACTTGATCTCTCGCCTTGTATGTCACCAACTTCCCTGTTATATCTGGTGCAGTAATTGTCTCTCCCTTCAAAGCAACATAAGCCAAAGCAACCCCAGCTCCAGCAGTTGCAAACCCTACAGTCGAGATAGAAGAACCTACTAGCCATTTCTTCAAAGTAGATTTATTTTCCTTAATCGCCTCCAAACCTTGCTGGCGTGTCAATTTTATCTCACCTAAATATAACCGTACATTAAATGGGGTTCTATACGATGTAAGAGTATCCAAATTTTGTTTATCCCATTGGCAACTACTTTGCAACGAAAAAAACAACATACCTACAAAAAGGAAACTTGCAGCGCTGTATTTCATACTATTCTTTGGACTACTCTTCGGATTGAATACGAGATACAGAATCAATGCCTTCAATGGACGAAAGCTTTGACATGAGCGTATCGAGATGTTTGGTATCATTGACATACACTTTGATGGTTCCCTCAAAAATACCTTCAAAAGTCTCCACTTGCAAACCGCGCATATTGATATGTAATTCTGCGGAAATAATTCTTGAAATATCCTGAATCATACCCACGCGGTCTATTCCACTTAAATTGATTGACACCAAATAAGATTGAGCTAATTGGGACGACCAGCGTGCTTTTATCACTCGATTTCCATACGAAGAAAGTAACTGTTGTGCATTGGGGCAGGCATTTCGATGAATTTTTATTCCTTCTGTAACAGTTAAAAATCCAAAAACATCGTCACCAGGGATTGGATTACAGCAAGGAGCCAACGTAAAATCAATCTTTTGCATATCATCCCCTATCAAAATAGTGTCTTGCCCTTGCGACTTTTTCAGCGCTTTCTCAAAACTTTTCGCATCAGTCGGTAATTTCTCATCACCAATAATTTTCTTCTGTCGGTTGATGGTCGCTTCCCGTTCATTCTTAAATTTCTTTATTTCATCGGGCTGCAAATAACCTTTCCCAAAGAAATAATACAATTCATTATAATCTTTTTTATTAAAGAAGGCGCGAAGCTGATTAATAGTCTCCAGATTATTTTCTAATCCTAAATTTTTGAGTTTTTTGAAAATAATATCTTTACCATCCGTGATATACACCTTATTTCCTTCTTTCAGCAAATCTTTGATTCGTGCTTTGGCTTTTGATGTAACCACAAACCGAAGCCAATCTTCGGATGGAGTTTGATTTTTTGTTGTCAAAATTTCTACTTGATCCCCATTTCGCAAAACGTGACTAATCGGAACCAAATGACCATTCAGTTTACCTGCCGTACATTTTTTTCCGATTTCAGTGTGGATTTCAAAGGCAAAGTCAAGTACCGTTGCCCCTTTCCGTAAGACTTTTAAATCTCCTTTTGGCGTAAATACAAATACCTCCTCATTGTAAAGATTTCCTCGAAAATCCTCGATAAACTCAATGGCTGAGTGATCTTTTGCTTCCAATGTTTCGCGCACTTGATTAATCCATTGATCCAATGGTTGATTAATCATCGTATTGCTTCCTTTGTATTTCCAGTGGGCCGCGTAACCTCTTTCAGCAATTTCATCCATACGTTCTGTTCGGATTTGTACTTCCACCCAGGCACCTGTATGGCTCATCACGGTTGTGTGCAAGGACTCATAGCCATTGGAGCGAGGAGTTGAAATCCAATCCTTTAATCGGTCTGGATTGGGTGTATACTCATCTGTAACTATCGAATAAGCAGCCCAACAAGCTGCTTTTTCCCTTTCTTTTTCTGTCACAGGAATCCCTTTGATGATAATTCGAATTGCGAATAGGTCGAAGATTTTTTCAAAAGGGATATTTTGCTTTTTGATTTTATTCCAGATCGAATAGATATGTTTGGGTCTTCCTTTGATATAAAAATCAATATTGGCATCCTGTAATCTTTTAACAATAGGTTGCATGAAGCGATCTACGACTTTTTCACGCGCAGCTTTCGTTGATTTGAGCTTTTGTGCAATTTCTTTATAAATCTCTGGCTCATTGTATTTCAAATACAAATCTTCTAATTCAGATTTAATTTGGTACAACCCTAGTCTGTGTGCGAGAGGTGCATAGATATAAATGGTTTCGTGCGCAATTTTAAGTTGTGAATTTCTCGCCATACTTTCCAACGTACGCATATTGTGCAACCTATCAGCCAATTTGATCAAGATAACCCGAACATCTTCTGAGAGAGTCAACAACATTTTACGGAAATTTTCTGCTTGTGCAGATTGGCTTTGCTCAAAATTTTCAGCGATTTTAGTGAGTCCATCGATGATTTGAGCAACCTTAGGGCCGAAGTCACGTTCAATATCCTGTAATGTTAAGTCTGTATCTTCCACAACGTCATGCAGAAGTGCGCAAATGATAGAAGTAGGCCCCAACCCTATTTCATCCACACAAATAGAAGCCACTTCCAATGGGTGGTAAATGTATGGCTCACCCGACTTACGGCGCATTTCTTTGTGCGCATCCAAAGAAATATTGAAAGCCTTTCGTATCTGCTGTACGTCATTGCCTTTCAAGAAGGGCTTTAAGGAACGTAAGATTTTGCGATACCTTTTACTTATTTCTTTCTTTTCTTCAGGTGAATAATATTCTTCTGATTTTGTTTGTTGGACTTGATTTATTTCCGTTTTCATCACAGGTATCACTAAAGATTAACATTTCATTGGCAATAAATTAAATTGCCGTTATAAAACCAAATATATTGATTTTCTATCCCCTCCTTCAAGGGAATTTCTTTTTGCGTTAAAGTATCGAATAAAAAAGTATGACATCTGGTAGAGGAAGAGAAAAAAAATATTTTTTCTAAAAAATATTTGACAATTAAAAAAAGCTAATTACCTTTGCACTCCAATCACACGGATTGCGGGCGTGGCGGAACTGGTAGACGCGCTAGACTTAGGATCTAGTGCCGCAAGGCGTGGGGGTTCGATTCCCTCCGCCCGTACAAAAAAACCCTCTTAACCTCATTGGTTGGAGGGTTTTTTAAGTTTCTGACAAACCTAAATTGGAAGATTTCTCCGTATCTACGGAAATCCATAAATTTATCTTTTTATTTTTTCACCTAGAAAATTCCCTTAAATGGAGACTACATTTGATAAGCAATCGGCGACCAATGCACGCCTGACCGTAACTATCTCAGAAAGTGACTACAAACCTCAAGTAGATAAAAAGCTGAAGGAATACGCAAAAACTGCACAAATTAAAGGATTCAGACCAGGTCACGTTCCGATTGGTTATATCAAAAAACTATATGGTAAAAGCGTACTTGTTGATGAAGTTATCAATGCAGTAAGTAAACAAGTAAATAGCTATATTCAAGAGAATAAACTTCAAGTTGTTGGTGATCCAATTCCGAACGAAGAGGCGTATAAGTTAGACTGGGATACCCAAACTACGTTTAGTTTCGAGTATGAAGTTGGCTTAGCGAGTGAATTTACGCTAGATTTGGCTTCACTTCCAGCCATTCAGCAATACGCTATTGAACCTGCTGAAGAGCGTGTAGATGAGGCAATCCAGGATCTTCGTACTCGTTTTGGTGGTGAAGAAACACCTGAATCTGCAGAAATTGGCGACTTAGTTTTCGGAAAGCTCACTCAACCTGAAACTTCTTTCGAGTTCCAATCTGGAATTCCAACAGATAAAGTAGTTGAAGGCGCACAACATATCTTCAAAGGACTTGAAGTAGGCAGCAGCGTGAGCTTCGATATCCAAGGAATATTTGCAACAACCCGTGAGCTTGGTTTTGCAACGGGTAAATCTGACGAAGAAGCGGCAACACTTAGTGGTATTTTCGAATTTGCAGTTGAAAAAATTACACGTCCTACCCTAGCAGAAGTTAATCAAGAACTATTCGACAAAGCAGTTGGCCCTGGAAAAGCAACGAATGAAGAGGAGTTTAGAGCAGAAATCAAGAACATCATCCGTTCTAATTACGATAGAGAATCTGTATTATTACTAGATTTTGAAATTGAAAAAGCTTTGATTTCTGCGACACAAATTGAATTGCCTGAGGAATTTTTGAAAAAATGGTTGTTTAGTATCAACGAAGGCAAATTCTCTATGGAGGACATCGATAAAGATTACCCTGCGTTTGCAAGAGGACTTCGTTTGGATTTAATCAAGAATTATATTGCACAAGATAACGAAGCGATCAAGGTAGAATTCGATGATGTTTTGGCAGAGGTAAAAACAGAAATCTACAACTATTTTGGAGGACAATCTTTCCCAGGAATGGAAGATTTCGTTGACCAAATGGCACGCAAGCAATTGCAAGAAAATAAAGACAATGCGTTCAGAAACTATTTCAATAAAGCATTTGGTCGCAAAGTAATGGATTATATTCGTGGCCAAGTAAAAGTGGAAACGACTTCAGTACCTGTAGAACAGTTCAATGAAGTTGCGAAAAGTTCGTACGAAAATATTGGGCTTTAATACACGAAATTAGAATAGAAAAAAAACGGGATTATTCCCGTTTTTTTTGTTTGTTTGCAATTCGACCTATTGAATCGAAACCACAAAGTCATTTTTTGTGTTTGCAATAGACATAAAGACGGGTGTCTGATAAAATAAAGTAACATACAACCAAACGAATCAAATTATGCATTTTGGCGAAGAATTCAGAAAGTATGCAGTACATCACATGGGAATGAGTGGATTAACATTTGATGACTATGTGAAGCATAATGTCACAAACATGACTCCAAATATTATTGAGGAACGTCCGATGCGCTTTGCTGCCATTGACGTATTTTCTCGATTAATCATGGATCGTATTATTTTCTTGGGTACAGGAGTGGATGACCAAGTGGCAAATATTGTAGTTGCTCAGTTATTATTTCTAGAATCCGTAGATGCCAAAAAAGACATCTTAATGTATATAAATTCACCTGGTGGATCTGTTTATGCTGGTCTAGGAATGTATGATACGATGCAATATGTTCGACCTGAAGTTGCTACAATTTGTACATCTTTGGCTGCTTCTATGGGCGCTGTATTATTGGCGGGCGGTGCAGCTGGAAAGCGTACAGCTCTTCCTCACGCACGGGTTATGATTCATCAACCAAGCGGTGGTGCACAAGGACAGTCTAGAGATATGGAAATCACGGTAAAGCAAATCATTGAGCTACGTAAAGAGCTTTATGAAATTTTGGCACACCACACAGGAAAATCTTTTGAAGAAATCGAACGCGACTCAGACAGAGACTACTGGATGAAAGCAGAGGAAGCAAAAACGTACGGCTTAATTGACGAGGTTTTGACGCGCTAATCCTTTACTCCTTGGTTACCCTTTTGCTGCCTGACAGCTAGGTAACTAAGGAGTTTTTTTGTATAATTCACTTCGCTTTCGAAGGACAAATTTTAAGTATGAAAAATCAAATGAGTAAGCAAGACCCTTTTTGTTCCTTCTGTGGACGAAAAAAGCATGAGGTAGAACTACTTCTTTCTGGCATCGAGGGACATATTTGCAACCACTGTATTATCCAAGGCAACGAACTTATCCAACAGGAACTGTTCGGTATTGACAAAAAAGAATTAAAGAAAAAGACCAAGTCACAATCATTTGATTTACGTCCTCCACAAGAATTAAAGGATTATTTAGACCAATTCATTATTGGCCAAGATCAAGCAAAACGCGCCCTTTGTGTCGCTGTTTACAATCACTACAAACGACTTTCACAACCTGACTTGGAAGACGATATTCATATCGAAAAATCCAATATCATCATGGTAGGTGAAACGGGTACTGGTAAAACGTATCTCGCAAAAACAATTGCTAAATTGTTGCAAGTGCCATTTGCAATTGCGGATGCAACTGTACTCACCGAGGCAGGTTACGTAGGTGAAGACGTAGAAAGTATTCTAAGTCGTTTGCTTCAAGCAGCAGATTACAAGCCTGAATTAGCTGAAAAGGGAATTGTCTTCATCGATGAAATTGATAAAATTGCTCGAAAAAGTGATAATCCTTCTATTACGAGAGATGTCTCAGGCGAGGGTGTTCAACAAGGACTTTTAAAATTATTGGAAGGGTCTGTTGTAGGTGTCCCACCGCAGGGAGGACGAAAGCACCCAGAGCAAAAGTTAGTGCAAATAAATACGCAAAATATTCTTTTTATATGCGGTGGAGCGTTTGATGGGGTCACTCGACATATCTCCAAGCGTATGAACACTCAGTCTATTGGGTTTGTAAAAACAAATGAAGACAAAGTTGTGGACAAAGAAAACCTCCTGAAGTATGTCACACAACAAGACTTAAAATCCTTCGGGTTAATCCCGGAGCTCTTAGGTCGTCTTCCGCTACTCACCTATCTAGATCCGCTTGATCGCAACGCGCTTCGTGAAATTTTAGTTAAACCAAAGAATGCCTTGGTAAAACAGTACAAGAAATTATTCCAAATGGAGGGCATAGAGCTTATATTCGAAGAAGATGCACTGGATTTTATTGTAGATCAGGCTATTCTGTTCAAACTTGGTGCTCGAGGATTACGTTCTATTTGTGAGTCAATTTTATCAGATGCTATGTTTGAGTTACCATCTCAAAAAGACATAAAACAATTTACTGTTACGTCCGCATACGCAAAGACTAAATTTGAACGTTCCGCGTTGTATGAAAATACAAAAATTGCTTCTTAAAAAAAGAGGCATATGCCTCTTTTTTTTCATTCAAATTCGTTCAATATGCGCCAACTAACTCTTTTGAAACATACCAATTTCTTCCTTGTACTAGTACATGCTGTATTACTGATTGGTTGTAAGAAACAGATGGCTGTATTTTCCTATCATCCAGAGTTATTCCCCGCTTCAAAAAAAACACGAGGCACTCCCTTTACAAATCCCAATAGTTCTTTCATAGAATCTACTTCTAAGCTAGAAGAGAACGCTTCCCAAAAAAGTGAGGTATTCCCTTCTTATACTCAAACACTTCCTATGGAAAGGCCAAAGCAAATCGGACAAGATTGGCCAAAATTGAAGCGAAAAAAGAAAGTTAAAATAAGCAAACAGCCCGAGCAATCTCACAAAAAACCACTTTCTATTTTTCTAAGGGATGAAAAACCAGAAAAAAGAAAAAGAGTTATGCAAAATACTTTTTTCAATGACCAGGTAAAAATTGGAGGCTTATTTCTAGGAGGTGCAATTATATTATCTCTATTTAATTTATCTGGACTTGCCTTATTATTTGGAGTTGCTTCTTTGTTGCTCTTATTCTTGGGACTCAAAAAGTATTTCCGAAAACAACGTAGAAAAAAAGCCTTCCGCTTAAAAAATAAATAAATATAGGTATATAAAAAGTATTTTTACGTACTTTGTGCCATCCTTACGTTCTAACCTAGAAACCATGCATACAACACACACACTAATCCTCATACACGGGTTTGGTATGACTTCGAGTATTTGGAATTTACTAAAAAAGAAATTCCCTAAAAAGTCCAATCTTATTACTGTAGATTACAGTATGTTAACTTGTCAAACCATAGAAGAATATGCAGATTGGCTTCATGAGGAATTAACTTCTAAAGGTATCTCGTCTCCTATTCTGGTTGGACATTCAATGGGGGGATACATTTCACTAGCATACTTAGAGAAATATCCTAAAAATGTGAGTGGTCTTGTATTATTTCACAGTGTTGGGTCAGCAGATAACGACGCACGCAAGATGAGTCGTCAAAAAACCATTGAGTTCATTGAGCGTAATTCTTCTGAATTATTTTTAGAGGAGTTTTTACCTAGTATCTTTTCAACTTCATTTGTGGAAAATGAAGCACGGCTAGTTCGAAGCTTAGTTGACGAATATAAAACACTCCCAAGTTCCTCGATAATCTCCGCTACAGAGGCGATGAAGACACGCAAGGGAAGAATGCACCTATTGGCTTCAACTCATTTACCTATTGGTTTCATATTTGGGGGGCAAGATTCATTAATACCAAGAGAGAAGTGTATCGAACAAATCAATACAGTACAAAATCCCCATGTCTTATGGTTGAACAGTGTAGGACATGCTGGGATGATTGAATCACCTGATGTTTGTGCAAGTTTCTTGCTGAATTATCAAGAAACTTGCATTCAAAACAGTCTAGTTACAACTCATTGATACAATATATTATACTTTATAGCTACGGTGTGCGTCTAGTTTCAGGAAGATAAACAAAAGAATTGTAAACGACCATAACGAAGATCCTCCGTAGCTAATAAAAGGAAGAGGAATTCCGATAACAGGCATGAGACCAATAGTCATTCCTACATTGATGAGCAAGTGAAAAAACATATAACTAGCGACACAATATCCATAAACTTGGGCGAATTTCGTTTTCTGCTTTTCAGCTAAATTAATAATTCTGATAAGAAGAATCATGTAAATAGAGATTAGTATGAACCCTCCTACGAATCCCCATTCTTCTCCAATGGTACAGAAAATAAAATCGGTTGATTGTTCAGGAACGAAATCAAATTTTGTTTGTGTACCTTGTAGATAGCCCTTTCCTAAAAAACCACCCGAACTAATAGCTATTCTTGATTGAGTAACGTTCCAGCCTGCTCCTCTTGGGTCACTATCGGGATCAACCAAGATTTTAATTCTTTTTTGTTGATGCGGTTGAAGAACATTATTGACAAAGAAATCTACACCTAAGACAAAGACGGCTCCAATTAATACAACACCTGCAATAGACAAAAAACTTTGTCTATTTCTTTCAAATCTTTTCAAAAAGAAGCGCCAGAAGAGCAATCCTGCAGTAGCCAAACCTAGAATGATGTGCATTTCATCAAATATCAGTGAGAGAATAAGCAAAGCGACCGCTGAAATCCCCATGAATGGTACAAAACCAGGCAATCCTTCTCGATAAAGCACAATTACAAATGCTGCATAGGTCAAAGCAGAACCTGTTTCTTTTTGCATAATAATGATAATCGGAGGAAGTAATATTAAAGCTACAGCGGTAAACAAATCATTCTTCTTTTTAATGGAAAAACCTTGAGTACTCAAAAGCTTAGAGAGAGCAAGCGCAGAAAAAATCTTTGAAAACTCAGCAGGTTGTAGTGAGAAACCCATAGGAAGTTTTATCCAAGAACGTGAACCTTTGATATCTGAGCCAAGAAAAATAGTTGCCAGTAGAAGTAGAATCATACCTCCATAAAAAATATAAGCGAAAGCATCATACACTTTATAATCTACGAAGAGTATAATGAGAATGAGAATTACAGATAAACTCATAAACATCAACTGTTTACCTGCATTATTATCCAATGAAAATATACTTTCCATGGTTTCAGGATTATAGACAGCCGCGTAAATATTAATCCAACCAATAAGGAGGAGGAAAAGGTACAGCATGACAATTGTCCAGTCTATACCACTTTTGATATTGATATCTCTATTCATGATAGCGCTTAATTCTTATTTGTTTTGACAGCAGAAGTTGTTCTATAACTTTCTTTCATTACTTGTTCCTTAAAAGTTTGTCTTGCCACAGAACCTTTTAAGTATTGCTCAATCATTAATCCTGCGATAGGGGCACTGGCTACTCCACCAAAACCCCCATTTTCTACAATCACAGCAATGGCAATTTTAGGATTTTCTTTGGGCGCAAAAGCGATAAATATGGCATGGTCTTTCCCTTTCGCGTTTTGAGAAGTCCCAGTTTTTCCACAAACAGTGATACCGTCTACCATTGCTCTACGCCCAGTACCTTGAACAACTACAGCTTCCATACCATCGATAATTGCATCAAAATGTCGACTTGCAATACCTGTTTGATGGATCGAGCGAGAATTTTCAGGTATTTCCAATTTGTTTACATCCAAGCCCATTCCTTTGACTAAATGGGGAGTTACCCAATATCCTTTGTTCGCGATAGCCGCTGTCATATTCGCTAGTTTAAGGATATTTGTTCCTAACTCACCTTCTCCGATACTCAGTGAGTAAATATTTGAATATTTCCATTGCTCTTTTCCGTACACTTTGTCATATCTTTCTACATCGGGTAGTAAACCAGCTTTTTCGTTGGGTAAATCGACACCAAGTTGAATCCCAAAACCAAATTTTTCAACCATTTTATGCCAATTGGTTAAACCAAATCTAGCTGTTTTGAAGGGACTTCCTTTGGGAGTATGTTCAATAATTCTTTTAAATACATTGTAAAAAAATGGGTTACTAGACACCTGAATAGCATTTTTCACATTCGCCATTTCGAAGCCAGGGCTACTGTGATAGGCAAAAGGAGCAGGTGAACCAAAGAAATTCGAGCGTGGAGTAATTTCACCTAATTCAAGTCCGATTGCCGCTTGAATAAGTTTAAATGTAGAACCAGGGCGATAAAAAGAGTTCGTTACACGGTTGATGAGCGGTTTGTCAGGATCTCGTGATAATTCTTTGAAACTTTTAGAAAATTGGCGCCCAGAAAGTAGGTTCGGATCATACGAAGGATAGGATCCTAAGGCAAGTATTTCTCCTGTTGCTGGCTCAATGGCTACTACTCCACCTACTTTTCCTTGGAATAAACTATCTGCTAATTTTTGAAGATTTATATCAATGGTCGTATATAAATTTTTTCCAAGAACGGTAATTGTATCAAATTCGCCTACAGTTGGTTTGTTAGGGAGCGGTGAATAGGGCCCTTTGTCTTCCCCTTTTACATTCATCAATTTATAGCGTATTCCTCGAACACCTCTTAAGTCTAGTTCATAGTACTTTTCAAGACCAGTTAAGCCGATGTAGTCCCCTTTTCGGTAATATTTTTCCTCTCCTTGTTCTTCAAACTTTTCTTTGGGAATTTCAGCAATGTACCCAAGTGCATTGGCTAGCGTAGCGGCAGGATATGTACGAACAAAAGATTGTTCAAAGTAAAACCCGCTAAATTTAATCATTGCATCCGAGACACTTGCATGGTCTTCTTTGGATATTTGTCGTAAAAACAAAGAAGGTCGAATTTTTGAAAACCCTGTAGCGATAGTCATGACACTATCAAAATAAGGTTTTGTAATTCCGAATACACTGCAAAAGTAGGTTGTATCTAAATTTTTAACTTTTCTAGGAATGACATAAAGGTCAAAAACTACGTCGTTGGCAACCAATAATTTACCATACCGATCATAGATTTGCCCACGAAGAGGTACTTGAATTTCCTTTCGAATTGAATTCGTCGAGCCGAGAGCTCTGTATTTACTATCCAAGACTTGTAGATAAAATAATCTAAGCAGATAAACCCCTGCAATTAAGAGAAAAAAGACGATGATATATTGCTTTCTGTTTTCAGACATGATGCACAGTGAAATCTTTTACTGACTCAAAAAGAACCTAACTAGATTCTTTTAAAATAATGTGCACAAATTTGATAAAAAAATACCGCATAACGAAATACGAAGAATTGTATTTTACAGTGTTTATGGTTTATCTCGTATGAAAAAATACAAGTTGAGCGATTTCGTCCTAATTTTGTAGATTGCATCAAAGAAAAGGAATAAACTATGCAATTAGAATACCATAGAAATGACATAGAGGCTGTAGCTAATAAGTGCATTTCTGAGTTTGGAGATATCCCTGTATGGTTATTTGAGGGAGAAATGGGCGCTGGCAAAACTACCTTTATTCGGTCACTCTGCCAAGTCCTTGGTGTCACTGATACTGTGCAAAGTCCTACTTTTGGGATCATCAATGAATATTTAACTACGGATGGTGAGTTTATCTATCATTTTGATTGTTATCGATTTGAAAACCCATCGGAAGCTCTAGATATGGGAATAGATGAATATCTCTACAGTGGATATTTTTGTTTTATTGAATGGCCTTCAAAGATTGAACCTCATTGGCCTGCACATTATGTATCCGTAGTACTGCAAACAACTACGGAAGAAGAACGCGTCTTAGAAATAAAGGCGGTTCGTCATTAATTAAAAAGTTGTATTTAATTGAGTCATTCATGCCATCATCCGTATTTACCCCTACTTTTCCAAGTGAACAACTAGCAACGAAAGATTCACCTTTGGCTATAAAAAGTGCAACACATTCGTTGTATATAGGTGTGCCGAAGGAAATATCACTCCAAGAAAGCCGAGTAGGATTAACACCGGAAGCTGTTGAACTACTTGTCCAAAATGGCCACCGTGTTTTGGTTGAGCAAGGTGCAGGAATTGCTGCCAAGTTCACAGATGAACAATATAGACTTGCAGGTGCAGAGGTTGTTTCTAGCCCTCAAGAAGTTTTTGACGCCGACATCATTCTCAAGATAGAACCACTCATTGAAGAAGAATTCACCTACTTAAAGCCTGGTAAAGCCCTATTTTCAACTTTAAATATTCCAACACTTTCAAAATCATATTTTGATAAGCTATTGAAAAAGAAGGTGATCGGATTGGCTTTTGAAACACTAGAAGATAAAGTAGGAAATTTACCTGTTATCCGGGCAATGAGCGAAATTGCAGGAAATACCGTCATGCTTATTGCGGCCGAGTATCTAAGTAGCGTACATGGTGGTAAAGGTATGATTATGGGCGGTGTGACGGGTGTTCCGCCTACTAATGTGGTCATTATTGGCGCTGGAACTGTCGCTGAATTTGCGACACGAGCCGCTTTGGGATTAGGAGCGGATGTAAAAGTTTTTGATGTCCATATTTATCGACTTCAACGGCTCAAATATGCCATTGGGCAGCATTTATTCACGGCTATCATTGACTCTCATACACTCCCGCAAGCACTCAAAGACGCGGATGTTGTCATCGGAGCTATGCGATCAGACCAAACCATCAGTCCTTTGATTGTAACGGAAGAAATGGTGGCAAATATGAAACCAGGAAGTGTATTGATTGATGTTTCTATTGACCAAGGAGGTTGCTTTGAAACCTCACAAATGACGACGCACAAAGAACCTATCTTCCGTAAATACGAGGTCATTCATTATTGTGTTCCCAATATTGCCTCACGCGTTGCACACACAGCAAGCATCGCCTTAAGCAATATATTTACACCTATTTTACTCAAAATTGGTCGAACTGGAGGGATAGAGGAGATGACATACCAAACCTCTTGGTTTAATAAAGGTATTTATTGTTACAAGGGCAGCATGACCAATTACCCAATTGCTCAGCGTTTCCAATTACGATATAGAGATATTGGTTTGTTATTGGCAGCAAGAATTTAACAAAAACGTATTCATCTGATTTCAAAAAAGAAATTCAAACAAGAGCAAATTATGATCTACAACAGTAATGAGAATTCATTAATGGACGATGCGAATTCTCCCGAGGTAAATAAAAAATTATTAGGAAAAGTATCTGAAGATTTCATCAAAGTTGCCGAACACATTCGAGAAGCCTCCTATCAGATTCGGAAAAGAAAATTTTCTGAATATCCTATCTTTGTTTTGACACTTCAGGATATTGAACTTGGTCAATTACTTTTTGAAAAAAAAGATTTTGGAACGACCTATCAATACAAGGTATCTATGCTCGAAGAGTTTGTACAACGTGAACTTATTGCACAAAACTCTCAAGAACTTTTTGTGGAAAATTACAAAAATGCAGAAGAATACGCTTGTCTTTTTGTGATGGACGAGGATTTTGCAGGCTTTATATTTATGCCCTATCCTGAGGATTAACCCAAGGATTTGCGATTAAAAATATCTTTTCAATCGCAAATCCTTTTCTTGAATTGAAATACTGTTTTTCTTGCCTTTCAACCAAATACCTATTTCAGGTAAAAACGGCTTTTCAGCTGCAAATACTACTTTATCAAAAAAAGCCTCCGCGAGCCCAGTCATAAATAACTCGTTGTATGCAAATTTACCCGCAACGACTAATTTTCGAGTTGGTGTTTTTGGCCAAATGAGCCGTAGAGACGCGACTTGCTGTGCGACCAAGTCAAGAATAAATTGATTATATGCCTCCTCAAACGACTTAAAAGCATTCAAATCTCTTTCTACAAAAGGGCAATCCATAAGAAAGTCAAGTGACGTTTTATCAGGTGTAGCTTGTTTGAAACGTTCCCGAAGTGATCGAACAAGCTGAAAGTTATAGGTGAGCTTTTTAAATTCCATGGGGTCTTTTCCGAAATATTCAGACAAATGCTTGAGATGTCTATCGTGCTCATTTCCACCAAAAATACAAGACACTCTTCCTAATTGGCTATCGGTATGCGGATAAAAATAAGTGCTACTAGGCAAGTCATGGAGAATAGATGCTTCGTCCACAGTGTCAATGGCATAGCACCACTCGTCAGTCCAAAGCAATACAAATGGTTCGTCAAGGGAGTACTTAAATGGATATAAAATAGCCTCATAATGAACTAATTGAGACTTTTCGATTGACTTTTTTTTCGATAAAGTGGGAATATCCAATGGAAATCTTCCGACGTCTTGAGGATATATCAGTTGATGCACTGAATCTATTTCTTCAAAATCCACTAAAAAGTCTGTATTTTCCCTTTCTCTCCAAAAGTGAAAAATCACTTCTTTTATCTGAGAGGGTTTAAATTCTTTCTCTAGAGAATCTGTAAAAACACCTTGCTGGCTAACTTCTCCTTGTTTATCTAAAAGTACGAGATGAATGTTACCTTGTTTTCTTGAAAAAATAATTGAGTACATGGGTCGGGTTTTGGTTGACTAGGGTTAATTATCTGCTATTTTAATATCTCGCAACATCAATTGAAGCGTAGTTTGGTTATTCCAAGTATTTTCAGCCAAAGTATATACAATAGAGAATGGTTTCTTATTGGCTAGCAATCGCTTATAGAAATCAGGTCCCATCCCGAAACCTACAGCAGTAAAAGAAGCAGAGAAGTTCGGTTCGGTTACATTTATTTTTAAATGTTTTTCTCTCATCAAATTGGGGAATCCGACTAACGTAAGCCCATTGGATTGAAAAACCGGCTGCATATTTTGCGGACCAAAAGGCGCCATTTGCTGCATTACTTTGTAAAATTGAGGTGTAATATCGGCTAATTTTACAATCAAGTCAACATCAATTTGCGGAATCAACTGTTCTGGTGTAATTTTCTGACTGACAACTTGGTCAAAAGCTTTTTGAAATGCAGGAATATTCTCAATCGGCATGGTCATTCCTGCCGCGTGTGTATGTCCACCGAATTGTTCCAAGTGTTCACTACATGACTCAATAGCACTGTAAAGATCAAAGCCAGCCACAGACCTAGCAGAACCCGCTGCTTTTCCGTTTGAGTGTGTCAAGATAATTGTTGGGCGATAGTATTTCTCAATACATCTCGAAGCAACAATACCAATAACCCCTTTGTGCCAATTTTCATTGTATAAAACGGTACTTTTGGCTTGTGTTCGTAGCCATTCATCTGACTCAATCATTTCAATCGCTTCTTGTGTAATAGCCGAATCAAATTCTTTACGTTGGGCATTTTGCCCATGAATTTCATCAGCAAAAGACTTAGCATCTTCTAAATTATCGGATAAAAGTAATTGAACTGCCGCTTTCGCATGTTTGATTCGACCGGCGGCATTGATTCGTGGGCCTAAGACAAAAACGACGTTTTCGATAGTCATAGATGTTGTGAAACCGGCTACTTCTTTCAAAGCCTGAAGTCCAACACACGGTTTTTCATTCAGTTTTTTTAGACCAAAATACGCCAAGGTTCGGTTTTCGCCTACAATCGGGACTATATCTGAGCCAATGCTTACTACGCACAAGTCGATGAAAGAAAAAAGGATTTCATCAGGAATATTTTCACGGATAGAATACGCTTGCAAGAGTTTAAATCCGACACCATTCCCAGTCAATTCTTTGAATGGGTACGGACAATCTTTTCTTTTGGGGTCTAAAACAGCAACCGCTTGGGGCAAAGCTTCACCGGGCTCATGGTGGTCACAAATAATGAAATCGATACCTAGAGAATGTGCGTATTCCACCTTATCCACTGCCTTTATACCGCAATCGAGCGCGATAATAAGCGTTGCTCCCCATTCTTTAGCAAAGTCAATGCCTTGCGTGGAAACCCCATACCCTTCCTTATATCTATCTGGATTATAGTGGTCAATTTGGGTTGTGAACTTTTTAAGAAAACCATACATCAACGCAACGGCAGTTGTGCCATCTACGTCGTAATCACCGTAAACAAGGATTTTTTCACCACTTCGAATTGCTTTTTGTAAACGGGCGACTGCCTTATCCATATCTCGCATCAAAAACGGGTCGTGCAGATGTGCTATGGAAGGTCTAAAAAATTGCTTTGCCTCATCAAAATCAACGATATTACGTTGCCAAAGTAATTGGGCTGTTGTGGAGGATACGTGAATGTCCTTCATCAGCGAAAGGACAATTTGTTTATCCTCTTCTGTTTGGGGTATTGGCTTTAATTTCCAGTTCTTTTCTGTCATAATAGCAAAAATACGTATTCTTCTGTATCTTATAAAGTATTGGTATTGACAATTTGTAGAAACAATTACGGGAAAATAAAGACCATTTTTTAAAGAATGCAAACCAATCTTCCCATTTCTAGTTACTATCACATTAAGTGGTAGATAAATCGTATGAATTTGGTCTAAAAATAAATCAATTCCATCTTCTTAAAGTAGCAATCCCAAAAAATTTCAGGTTTGCGGCACCATTTGGCAAAAAACAAAGTTAAGTAAGCAATTAAACTAAATTTTCCATCTTTGAAAAGTAAAATGACACGTATAAAAAAACAGATAAATCAGATCTCTCTGTATTGTTTGTTGGCTATACATTTTGCTCAAGTTGGAAATTATATTCCTCCCTCTTTTCGGTTACCACTTTCAATAGACAAGGAATCTCCTTTGTGTAGCCTTCTTGCCAATATACTCGATTTTTCTGGTGAGTCAGATAACTCAAATGGAGAAAATCAGGCACAACATCATATGGAAAATGGAAATTCAGACACTCTTTCCGATGTTTTTGAAGACGAAATAGACACCTTTTTCGCATTATTACTACATCCACACATTGAGCACTCTTTCGCTCAAATTTTCTACAAAGACACCTATTGCGAGCAACCACATCCTGAGTTTAGCTCACCTCCACCCCAGCTTTCTTAGAAGCTGTTTCCGTTTACCTTTTTACGTTTGAATTAACTTCTTTCACTTATCAGGCTTTGGATAAGTCTCCTTTTGCTTTGCAAAAAGAGGAATTTACTACCTAGTCGGGAAAGAAAAATAATTCGTTTTCATCCCACTTTACAACGTAAACAGCTTCTTCCATTTTGGTAGTATTTACAGATTTACTACCGATCCATCTACCCATTTTTATTTGCGACTGCTCTTTCCAATAAAGGGGAAGTTGCTCCACATACCTTTTAAAAGCATATATTCAAAATGAAATTAATTCCATTGATTTCCCTACTTGCCATTTTAGGCATCAGTCTATCTTGTAAAAACGAAGAAACAGAAGTCCAAGAGACAGCCAGTTACAAAGTTATCCAGCCATTGCGCATGGATACCACATACATTCAGGAATATGTCGCTGATATTCAGGCGGTTCAAAATATTGAAATTCGGGCCAAAGTGACTGGCTTTTTAGACAAGCAATTTATCGACGAAGGTAAATTCGTTCAAAAAGGGCAATTTCTTTTCAAATTAAGTGATAACCTTTACAAGGAAGAATTGCAACGCGCAAAAATCAATAAAAAACTTGCCCAAACAGAGTTAAAAACGCTTGAGATTGAGTTAAAGAATACCGAAAAACTGTTGAGCAACAATATTGTCTCCAAAACAGAAGTAGAATTAATCAAAATCAAAATAGAAGCAGCCAAAGCAAAGCTCGAGATGGCAGATGCGGAGGTATCGAAAGCGCAGCTACACATCTCATTTACTGAAGTTAGAGCTCCATTTCAGGGTGTTATAAACCGAATTCCGTTTAAAGCGGGAAGTCTCATCGAGGAAGGAACGGTACTCACCACACTTGCCAATAACAGTCATATGTATGTGTATTTCAACTTATCTGAGATAGATTACTTGTCCTACCAAAAAGAACATCCAAACAACAAAGTACAAGAAGTAACTCTACTTTTGGCCAATAACGAGCCTTATCCGTTCAAAGGAATTGTCGAAACAATGGAAGGAGAAATTGATAAATCAACGGGAAATATTGCGTTCAGAGCGAAATTCCCGAACCCAAATCAATTGTTAAAACACGGCAGTAGCGGGAAAATCCTCATTGAGAAAAAAGCGAACGATGCGTTGGTCATTCCACAAAAATCGACCTTTGATATTCAAGAAAACATTTATGTCTATTTGGTTGACAAAAACAATGTTGTCAAGATGCAAAAAATAGACGTTGGGTTAAAATTCGATAACCTTTTCGTGGTAGAAAAAGGGCTTCAAGCCGGTGATCGTATTTTATATGAAGGCGTTCAATTGGTCAAGGAAGGGGAAAAGATCAAGACGGAGG
>CAYNRA010000014.1:0-47497 GCA_964399465.1 uncultured Cytophagales bacterium | reverse complement strand
AGTTTTGACAGAAAAGCCATGTTAGAAAACATGGCTGACAATCTGATAATTCCTGCGTTTTCAGAACTGCAACAACAAGTAATATCTCTGGAAACAGCCGTCAAGGCGTTCTCAGCAAACCCAAATACTTCCACACTTTCAGCTGCACAACAAGCATGGGAGTCCGCCTATCTTTCTTGGCAAAAGGCAACACCGTTTAATTTTGGCCCGGGTGAATTACCTGTTTTTGGAACATTAACCGAAAACATCGGTATTTTTCCTGTGTCAACAACAAAAATTGAAAATACCATTCAGTCAGGAAATCTCTCTTTCGATAATTTCGAACGTGACTCCAGAGGGTTTTTGGCACTCGATTACCTGCTTTTCAGCGCAGAAGGAAATGAGGACATCCTAGCTAAGTTTTCCAATGAAAACAGAAGAAAATACACAGTTCGCGTAGCAGAAGACATTCGCGAAAAAGTTACTGCGGTTCGTACAGGATGGGATAGCTATCGAACCTCATTTATAAATAATAGCGGGACAGATGCCGGCAGTTCTACATCTATCTTGTACAATGAATTTGTAAAAAGTTTTGAGGCAGCTAAAAATTTCAAGGTTCAACTACCAGCTGGGCAACGTGCTGGACAAACTTCTGCAGAGCCGACACGAGTGGAAGCATTTTACAGTGGAAAATCACTCCTGTTTTTAGAAGCTCACTTAACTACCATTCAACGGATTTGGGAAGGAAAAAGCGTATCAGGACAAGATGGCGTCGGATTTGAAGAATACCTTAACTCTGTAGAGGGAGGTTCAGATTTAATTGCTCAAACAAGAACACAACTCACCGCCGTACAACAAGCCAAAGGCCGTGTACCTGCTGGAAGACTTTCTGGATCTATTCAAACAAACTTATCTATTGTCCAAGATTTAGGAGTCGAACTACAAAAATTAACACGTTTTTATAAAAGTGATATGGCTTCACTATTAGGTATCGCCATTACATTTAATTCTGGAGATGGAGATTAATGCTCTGATAAAAAAGAAACTGACTGCATTTTGGAACGATTGGCAAACGGGTTTTCGTTGGTCACATTGGTTCAGAAATGATTTCCCCATAGAACCACTCGTTACTTTTCGAGTGGTTTTTGGAGTTTTGATGCTCTTCAGTACTTTGCGTTTTATCTACCTTGGCTGGATTGAAGACCATTTTGTTCATACCAAATTTCAGTTTAAGTATTTTGGATTCGAATGGGTTCCGCTACTTGATGCGCCTTATCTTTATATTTTACACGGGATTCTCTGTCTTGCAGCGATAGGCATAACCCTTGGTTTTTTTTACCGAATTTCTGCAACCCTTTTCTTTCTTGGTTTTACTTATACACAACTCATTGATCTCACGTATTACCTCAATCACTACTATTTTGTAAGTGTCGTCTCGTTTTTACTCATCTTTCTTCCTGCCCACCAAGCTTATGCATGGGATAGTCGGAAAAATCCTGTCTATTGGATTCCATTTTGGCCTGTAGGATTGCTCCGATGGCAAGTAGCTTTGCTTTATGTATATGCGGGTTTGGCAAAAATCAATGCAGATTGGCTATTTCATGCCTTGCCACTCAAAATTTGGCTACCTGCCGCAGACTCTATTCCGCTCGTTGGTAGTATATTTGCACACGATTGGGCTCCTTGGGTTTTTTCTTGGGGTGGAATGCTGTATGACAGCTTTATTCCATTCTTTTTAATGAATAAAGTCACACGTTGGCCTGCTTATTTCTTTGTTTGGATTTTTCATATTGCCGTCGGCTTACTTTTTCAAATCGGTGTTTTTCCTATCGTTATGATTGGATTAACTCCTTTGTTTTTTTCAGCAGATTGGCATCAGAAAATACTCAGTAAAATAAAGAAGAAAACTGTGGCGTTTGAAAATCCGTCTAAATTTATCCGGGTTCCAAAGTGGGTTTGGCTTTATTTAGGTTTTCAGCTGATTTTTCCGTGGCGATATTTGCTCTACCCAGGAAATTTATTTTGGACGGAGGAAGGTTACCGTTTCTCTTGGCGGGTGATGTTAATGGAAAAAGCAGGAACAGCCACTTTTTACGTAAAAGACACAAAAACAGGCAGAGAGGGAGTTGTGGACAACAGTGAATTTCTACGTCCACACCAAGAGAAACAAATGGCAATGCAACCAGATATGATTCTCCAATTTGCGCATTTTTTAGCTGAGCATTACCAGAAAGAGGGTATGCCATCTCCTGAAGTTCGCGCAGAGGTATATGTAACATTCAATGGTCGCCCAAGTCAACTTTTACTAGACCCGACTGTCAATCTAGCACGAATATCAGATTCGTGGCAACATAAAAAATGGCTTATGCCAGCACCAACACACTAACTATGCGTTATTTTTTTGTATTTCTTCTTCTACCATTCCTCACATCAGGACAAAAAGGTAAGATTTCAGGTAGTGTAAAAATAGAAAACCGCGGGATTGCTGGTGCTATGGTATTTACCAAAGACGGAAAATCGTTTACCGAGACAAGTTCAGATGGTCGCTATTCATTAACTCTTCCTTACGGAACTTACACTTTGGTTGCCTTTGCTGAAGGGTATAACCAAACAGAAATAACCACAACCTTACAAAACCCTCAAAGTACACTCGATATTGAGTTAAGTATTTTGAGTAAAGAACTGGATGAGGTAAAAATCAATGCCGAACGCGAAAGAACTTTTGGAATTACACGCCTTCGCTCGGTAGAAGGGCTCAATATTTTTGAAGCCAAAAAGTCTGAAGTCATTGTTTTAAAAGATATGACAGCGAATCTTGCAACAAACAATGCACGCCAAGTATTTGCCAAAGTACCCGGACTAAATATTTGGGAAAACGACGGCGCTGGTTTACAATTAGGTATCGGAGGGCGTGGATTATCACCCAATCGTACAGCAAATTTTAATACAAGACAAAACGGATACGACATCGCAGCAGATGCGCTTGGTTATCCAGAAAGCTATTATACACCACCGACAGAATCCCTAGAGCGCATCGAGGTCGTTCGAGGTGCTGCTTCTCTTCAATATGGTACTCAATTTGGTGGTTTATTGAACTTTAAAATTAAAAAAGGTCCAACCGATCAAAAAATTTCACTCACTTCTCGGCAAACTGTTGGTTCGTGGAACTTCCTAAATTCATTCAATAGCTTGGGTGGACAAATCGGGAAACTGAATTATTATACTTTTTATCAACGCAAGCAAGGCGATGGTTGGCGGCCTAACTCCCAATTTGCCTACGACATGGCGTATGGAGGAGTCATCTGGAAACCTACTGAAAAACTGGCCATTTCGGGTGATTTTACATACATGAATTATCTCGCCAAACAACCCGGTGGACTTACTGACGCGTTCTTTAAGCAAAACCCGAGACAATCTTTACGTAGCAGAAACTGGTTTGCCATTGACTGGAATTTGGCTTCTTTAACACTTGATTATACCCTGACAGCCAAAACAAAAATGAATACGCGTTTCTTCGGGATTTCTGCGAGACGCCAATCTTTAGGGAATTTAGAACGCATTAGTGTAGCTGATTTTGGGCAAAATCGGGATTTAATTGACGGCCTTTTTCAAAATATAGGAAATGAAACACGACTCATCCATTACTATAAAACAGGAACGCAAAATGCTATTTTTCTGACGGGTGTCCGGTTGTATCGAGGCAATGCACGTAGCCAACAAGGCGAAGCAGATGCGACAGATTTACCCAATTTTTCCTTTTTGAACCCAACTAATTTAGAAGATTCCGATTTCTTATTTCCAAGCAGAAATTACAGCTTTTTTATAGAGAATATTTTCAATCTGACAGATAAATGGAGTGTTACTCCAGGTTTCCGTTGGGAGAACATTCAAACTTTTTCTGAAGGTTATTTTAAACAACGTGTTTTCGATGCAGCAGGTAACTTATTGGTGGACAGACGAATAGAGGAAACCCAATCTCGTTTGCGCTCCTTCCCTATTTTTGGTATTGGTATTAGTTACAAAGCTACCTCAGCAATTGAATGGTACGGAAATATCTCACAAAATTACCGCGCTATTAATTTCAACGATATCCGGATAAATAATCCAAACATACAAATTGACCCAAATATTCAAGATGAGAAAGGTTTTTCTGCTGATTTTGGAGCACGAGGAAATCTGGCAGATGGAAAAATTCAGTTCGATGCCTCTCTCTTTTATTTGCGCTATAATGACCGTATTGGACTCCTTTTACGCTCCGACCAACCGCCTCTTTTTCTGGATTATCGTTTCCGAACTAATATTTCAGACGCGCGTAATATTGGTATTGAAAGTTTTATCGAATCTGATTTAATGCGTTGGTTTTTACCAAAGCCCAACTACTCACTTAACGTATTCACCAATTTTTCATTGATTAATGCGCGCTACGTCAATACCGACGAACCTTCGATTCGTGGCCGCCAAGTTGAGCTCGTCCCTGCTGTAATGGTTCGGAGCGGGCTTTCGTTTGTAGGAAAAAAATGGAAAGCTACTTACCAATATAACTTTACCGCGAAACAGTTTACAGATGCAACCAACGCAATTCGGAGTAGTTCAGCAGTAAACGGGCTCATTCCTGCATATCAAATTATGGACTTATCCACAAGTTATCAACTCTCCAAACGGTGGGTTTTTGAAGCATCCGTCAATAATCTTCTCAATACCGCTTATTTTACCCGCCGTGCCGATGCTTATCCTGGGCCAGGAATTATTCCGTCTGACGGGCGTGCTTTTTTCCTAACCGTTGGTTTTACTTGGTAATTCAGATTCCCTGTTTTTCAAGCTTAAAACAACACAAGACCAAGGCGCTACACAAAGTATTTTCTCCTGAAATTCGGACTGTTGAGGCGTCTTGTATTTTATTTCCCATTCTTCCTCTCTGATTTGAGGAATGGCCTTTGCTTCATTCGTCAAATTGTGTAAAACATAGGTATCCCCTTCACAGTGTGTTCGTTGAAAACTCATTATCCCTTCGATATTTAGCGGCCAATCCAATAAGTTTACGGGTGAAACCTGCGCTAATGAAGGAGTCTCCTTTCTTTGTTTAATCCAATTTTTATAATGAGTATAAATAGACTGTTCGTCTATTTTTTGTTGAGCAAGAGGACGCACTTTGGAGTCTGTATTGTACTTCGGTTTTTGCCAATTTGTACGAGCGGAGTCTTTACTCCGTTCATCCCAAAGAAATGCTTCTCGAATGCGTTCATCTGGTTTTTTACCCAACATTCCCAACTCTTCGCCATAGTAAATATAGGGTTGCCCAGGAAGGGTAAATAAAATATTCGCAACGGCTTTTAACTTCTCTTTGTCATTATCCAAAAAACTAGCAACCCTTTCTTGGTCGTGATTCGATAAAAAAGTTGCGTCAACAAACCCTGTATTGAACGAAGCAAACAAATTATAACGCTGTTGAAGAGAAGGAATAAAAGAGGGGGAAATTTGTACCAATTTTACTATATTTTTGATTTCATCACTCAACTGAAAATCAAAATTAGCCGTAAGACCTTCAAAAAATGGAGCTACGCGTTCTGCCGATGTCCAGACTTCTCCAACAAAGTAAACAGCTGGAAATAAACGCCTTACTTCATCCGAAAACACTTTCCAGAAGTGGGCAGCTTTTAATTCATCCGAAAAAATATGTTTCGCTGCATCCAATCGAAAGCCCGCAACACCTCTTTGGAGCCAGTAAAGTGCCACATCCAAAAGTGCTTGTTTGGTAGCTGGATTAGCAAGGTTTAGATGCGGCATTTCACGCCAAAACAAACTGTAATATTTCTCTTTCGCACGTTGTACAGGCCAATGCCACGGGTCTTTCAATCCTGAATCTGCTGTTGCTTCTCGTTCTTCGAGCCTTTCTTGACGGATTTTTTCGGGTGATTTCCAAATATAAAAATCACGATACGGAGAGTCTTCATTTCTTTGCGCGTCTTGAAACCATACGTGCTGGCTACTTGTGTGGTTCATCACTAAATCGAGATAAACCTGTATTTTTCGCGCGGCTGCGTCTTGAATCAACGCCACCAAATCGTCTTCTGTTCCGAAGTTTCCATCTATTTTGTAATAATCAATAACATCGTATTTGTGATAACTTGACGATAAAAAAATAGGTGAGAGCCAAATAGCCTCTACACCTAAATCTTGTAAATAGTCTAATTTACTTTGAATGCCTTTTAAGTCTCCAACCCCGTCTTGGTTACTATCGCAAAAAGACGGTACAAAAATTTGATAGACGACACGCGGGATATTTTTTTCTTGATTCATCTTTATTTAATTCCCTTCTTCGCCAAATCGGGATAACCAGCGCCTTGTAAATTATATACCTGTTTGAAACCATTTTGGGTTAAAATCTTGGCTGCTTGTGCGCTGCGGCCACCCACAGCACAATAAATAAAAACAGGTTTATCTTTGTCTAATTTGGTCACTTTTGACTTGAACTCTGGGTCTTGAATGTTAATTAAATGGGCGTTGGCGACTTTTCCACTTGCCCATTCGCCGGGGGTTCGGACATCCAATACCTGCGCATTTCCTACCGACTTCATTTTGTTTACGAAAGCATCAAGTGGTAAGTTGGTTTGCCCAAAACTCACCATAGAAAGCGACATCAAAAGGGCTGTCACAAACGAAGCAAAAATACTCTTTTTCATAATATACTTATTTTGGTTGATGGTACAATAATAAGCGCGCGGCTGGACTCTCAATGACTTGCTGAACAGCGACTTTGTGTTCACTTCCGACTTGTCGCAAAATATCTTGAAAATGATAGGCTACGCTACCCACAAACCCAATCGACGTTTCATTTAACATTGGATATTTTAGCAAATATTTCTGGAAGAATATGTCAAATGCATCAAAAATAAGTTGATGCACAAAAGGCTCTTTGCGATAATCAAATAAAAAAGGAGCAAAAGAGGCAAAATATCGGTTGGGAAATGGTTTTCGGTACGCGTGTTCCAAAACCGGTAGGCGGTCAAATTGACCAAATTGTTTTTCAAACGCTTCACGAATAGACATAGGTAATTCATTGTGTAAATAACCCAAAACGAGGTTTTTCCCAAGATAGCCTCCACTTCCTTCATCACCTAACCAAAAACCCAAAGGTGGAATTTGGAAAGCAACTTTTTGAGCATCAAAAAAACACGAATTTGCCCCTGTTCCTAGGATACAAGCAATACCCGAACCGTCTCCGAATAACGCTCTACCTGCACCGATGACATCACTTTCTACTTCACAAACAGTAGGTGAAAACAAAGAATCAAAAATTTGTTTCATTGCCTCTTTCGTTGCATCGCCTACAATACCCGTTCCATAATAATATATCTCACGAATAGGCGACTGAATCAGTGCTTTTACGTGTGTTTCAATCAGGTTTTGTATAGAAATAGCGTCTTCATAGAACGGATTAATACCCTCCGTTCTGGTTTGTTGGATATTTCCTTGGGCATCTATCCAACGCCAATCTGTTTTGGTCGAGCCACTTTCTGCTAATAAAATCATAAAAACGGAATAGTTTGGTAGAATCGGGAAATTGGCTTCTAAGATACACATTAAGTCGTATATGCTGTAATGGATGCGTGGTAAATCCCCTAGAATTGGGTTGTTGAACTTGTTTTATCCCTATCTTTGTTATCGTTTTGTCTAAAAACATTGACACCCAAGAATGAGTGAATACCAACTATATACCTTACCTAACGGCATCCGAATTGCACACAGGCAAGTAACCCATACCAAAATTGTTCATTGCGGAATCATGCTGGACATCGGTAGCCGAGATGAAAAGCCAAACCAAACAGGACTTGCCCATTTCTGGGAACACATGGCGTTTAAAGGAACCCAAAAACGAAATGCTTTCCATATTATCAATCGGCTAGAGTCTGTAGGTGGCGAAATCAATGCCTACACTACCAAAGAAAAAGTCTGTTTTTATGCGTCTATTTTAGATACCCATTTTGATAAAACCGTAGAACTCCTCACAGATATTACGTTTCATTCTACATTTCCTGAAAAACAAATCGAGAAAGAGCGAGGTGTCATTTTAGAAGAAATGAGTATGTATTTGGATGCGCCCGACGATGCAATTCAAGATGATTTCGACGGAATTGTCTTCCCCAATCATCCACTTGGTGCTAATATTTTGGGTACAGCAGAGCATGTCAAATCATTTGACCAAAAAATGCTCGAAGAGTTTATCCAAGAAAACCTTGATACAGAGCGAATTATCTGTTCAATTGTTGGTAATATTGATTTTAAGAAAGCGGTTCGAGTTGCAGAGAAATATTTGAAAGACATTCCAGCCAAATCTAGTCAACGGAAACGAACGCCTCCGCCCATTTATACACCGCAAGTTATTCAGGTAACTCGCCCGATTACACAGGCACATTCGGCGATTGGACGACCGGCTTATGAAATGACAAGTACCAAAAGATTACCTTTCTTTATGCTTGTCAATTTACTCGGAGGGCCAGGTCTTAACTCTCGTTTTAATTTATCTCTCCGTGAAAAATACGGACTGGTTTACAGCGTAGAAGCCAATTTCACTTCTTACGTGGATACAGGTTTTATGGGAATTTATTTTGCGACAGATAAAGACAATTTAGCACGTGCGCACAAGCTGATTCAAAAAGAATTGCGGCAATTGCGTGAAAAAAAATTAGGTGAAGTCCAATTACGCGGACTAAAAGAGCAAATGATGGGCCAATTGGCGATGTCAGAAGAAAGTAATCAAGGTTATATGCTCATGATGGCAAAAAGCATTCTCGATTTGGAGAAAGTAGAGCCCTTACCGGATATTTTCCAGCAAATTCGTGAGGTAACAGCACAGAACCTATGGGATTTATCAAACGAGATGTTTGAAGAACAGCAACTCAGTTACTTGACTTTCATGCCGGAATTAGACGAAAATGATTGATAAAATGCCTCCTCGAACAGAAGAGGCATTTTGTTTTACTACCTACTGCAACTTTACGAACTACTCTTCGTAGATATATTTTTACACGTATTCTTGGTATCGATACACTTTATTCATAGCGACTTATTCTACGTAGAGAGATTAAGTCAGGCTGAACAAGAAAAGGCCAAAAATAGATAGCAAGAAATACGGAACAAGCGCAGCAGCACCTGCGTAGTCTTTAGCGATACGTTGCCCGAAGAAAAGACTTAGCAATGAAACGGCGGCTACTTCTATACCTAAAATAGCAATATCGTCTTGCCCTTGGCTGTAATAGACCCATGTCCCGCCCAATGTCAGCAAACCAGCGACTACTTCTAAAAATATAATCATCAAAAAGAGAAAACCAGCTATGGGTTTGAGGAAAGTGCGACTTAACACTTCGGCTATATACGTTTTATTACTTTGAAAGAAGAATACCTTATCTAAGCCGGATTGTAGAAACAAGATAGCCAGAAAAAGAGTGAGCAGGATTTGGGCGTTTTTCAGGAGAGTGAAGTCAAAGATAGATTCTGTTAGCATACGTCAAATGGAAATGGTTTCTAGTAAAACCTTTGCCAGGACAAATAGTTCGATTTTGGAAAGATGAAGAGTTCTTTCATTTGATGACTTAATTAAGTCCTACGAGTGCACTTAGGATGAATAAATTTTAAAACGACCGATTTCCAGTTCCTATTTTCTAGCAAAAATAGTGTGTGTGTTGAAATTACAAAGGCAAATGTTACCAAATAAAATCGCTACGTTTTTTAACTTGCACGAATGGGTTAACTATGTTTTTTTAACCCTGGTTTCTCCGATTCTAATTTTTCTACTTCTATTTTACTTTTACGGAGCAAATCCCTTTGATGTAAAATTTTCCTTTGACAACAATATAGTTGCTAAACACTCTATCGGAGAGAAATAGAACTGAACCAAACAGACTTACGAAAGCCTCATTACAATTATATTGACCTTAAACAGCAAAATTTATCAATTTTAAGTAATTTCGCAGCCAAATAAATCATTAACAAAAGGCTTTATTAGATATATACTATGGGAAGAGCGTTTGAATTTAGAAAAGCAAGAAAGATGAAGCGTTGGAGTTCAATGGCAAAGACCTTCACGCGTATTGGGAAAGATATTGTAATGGCTGTCAAGGCGGGTGGTCCCGACCCTGCGACGAACTCACGTCTTCGTGCCGTTGTGCAAAATGCTAAAGCGGCGAACATGCCTAAAACCAATGTAGAATCTGCTATCAAGCGCGCGTCTTCGAAAGACCAAGAAGATTACAAAGAGATTGTACTTGAAGGATACGCTATGCATGGTGTAGCTGTGCTTGTAGAATGTACTACAGATAATAATAACCGAACTGTTGCAAATGTCCGTAGCTATTTTTCAAAAACGGGTGGCAGCTTAGGAACAAACGGGATGCTCGATTTCATCTTTGAGCGCAAATGTTTATTCAAAATTGCCAAAACAGAAGAAATTGACCTGGAAGAATTAGAATTTGAACTCATTGATTACGGCGCTGATGACGTTTTCTTGGATGAAGAAGCCGGACAAATCAATATTTATGGAGAATTTGCTGCGTATGGCGCACTTCAGAAATTCTTAGAAGAAAAAGGCTTTGAACTTCTTCATGCAGATTTTGAACGGATTCCGACAGACACCAAAAAGCTCTCAGACGAACAAGCAGCCGACATTGAAAAACTTTTGGACAAACTAGACGAAGACGACGATGTTCAAAATGTTTATCACAATATGGTGCATGAGTAACCTACTTATCACACAAAATACCCGCCTCCGGCGGGTATTTTGTCTTTATTCTCTCCTTTCTATTTCATAATCTGCTTATCTTTGCCCGTTTTATAACCAAACACTTACTCCTATGAGAAAAAAAATCGCCGCCGGTAATTGGAAAATGAACAAAACCTTTGAAGAAGGTAAAATTCTGCTTTCTGAAGTCGTAAACATGGTGAAAGACGAGCTCGTCCACCCAAATGTGCACGTTGTATTGGGTGTTCCTGCACCTTATCTAAGCTCTTTCGCCACTCTTATTGATACAACCAAAGTGGCTCTCGCCGCACAAAACTGTCATCCAAAAGAATCTGGTGCTTATACAGGTGAAGTTTCTGTAGGAATGCTTCAGTCTGTAGGTGTTCAATATGTTATCATTGGTCACAGCGAACGCAGAGAATATTTCCAGGAAACAGATGCCTTTATCGCCGAAAAAGTAGATGCTATTTTAGCCAAAGGTTTAACACCTATTTTCTGTTGTGGCGAAACGCTTCAACAAAGAGAACAAGGCATTCATTTTGATTTCGTAACGGGTCAACTAACCAATAGTTTGTTCCATCTTTCTGCAGAAGAACTCCAGAAGGTTGTTATTGCTTATGAACCAATCTGGGCAATCGGTACTGGTGTGACGGCTTCTAGCGCACAAGCACAAGAAATGCACCAAGTGCTTCGCCAGCATTTAGCATCCAAATATGGCCAAGACGTTGCTGATGAAATAAGTATTTTATACGGTGGTAGCGTAGGTGCTGCCAATGCAGAAGAGTTATTCTCGCAGCCAGACGTGGACGGCGGATTAGTTGGTGGAGCTTCGCTAAAATCTCGTGATTTTGTGAATATCGCTAAGTCTTTCCCCGCTTAATCTCTCAGTCATCGAAAAATAAAGAGGAGTGCTTAGGTAGGTACTCCTCTTTATTTTTTCTTCCAAAATGTTTGTATTAAACCAACAACAGATACAACAAGTAAAAGAATCACCACCTGCTGTTGCCATTTGCCTTGCTCTGGGTTTTCAAAAGCCTCCTGAATGACTTTTGCCTGCGTACCTGTCCAAACAGCAATTAATGTGCGTGGAATCATACCTAAAACGCCACCCAATAGAATATTCCGTAACTTTGCTCCAGATAAAGCTAAGGCAATATTTGTTAATGTAAAGGGTAAAACAGGAGATAGTTTGGTAAAGAATACGACTTTTAACTCACTCGTTTTTACTCTATTGATCATTTTCTGTGCTTTGGGATTTTCATAGACAAAGGAAAACCAACGCTCAGTTGGTAGCCATTGAACGATTATATAGATAAGATAAATGGCAAATACATTGATCGCAAATACCGGAATTACCGCCCAATAACTCAAAAAATAGCCAAATACAACAGCCAAATACGTAGGGGGAGACAAAGCCAAGGCGGATGTTACACTCGTGATACACGTAAGTCCTACCCAGTAGTACCAAGGCCAGGCTTGAACGATAGATTCATTTCGGACTGCTAAAGCGACCCAAAAGCTCGTGAAAAGAATCGGCAGAAGAACCAAAAGTAAACTAGATAAACCAGAAAGTAAATATTTTTTCACAAGCAGAGAAAATGGCAATAGATGTATGAAATTTCTAAACTACAAATATCCATTCTTTTCTGAATATTCTTTCTTCATTCACCTAAATTCAATCGATGAAATAGACTATCTTGAGAATATACCTTCCTATTTGACCAAGAATTTTTATTCATTCAATAAACCTAAAGTTTCGTTTTATCAAAAAAATGGATGGAAGATAAAAAGGCTTTTAGCTGAACAAACAGTTGATTGGGTTGTATATATTCTTCGTAAAGCATACTTTTGTTGATTCATCAGCAGAAAATTGTATCTCATGGAACGTATTTATCTCGACAACGCAGCCACTACTCCATTAGACCCTCGTGTCTTGGAAGTGATGCTCCCTCTCATGACTGAAAACTTTGGAAATCCTTCTTCCATTCATTCACACGGTAGAAAGGTTAAAAGTGCCATCGAACGAGCACGAAAGAGCGTTGCTTCTTTATTAAATACTTCACCCGCTGAAATATTCTTCACCTCTGGCGGAACAGAAGCCGATAATACAGCGATTATCTCTTCCATTGAAACATATCAGCTGACTCATGCGGTAACGTCTTCTTTAGAACATCATGCGGTGCTGCACACCCTTGAACACTTGGCGCAAAGTGGTAAAATTAAACTAAGCTATGTACGCATTTCTGAAATCGGTGAAATTGACCTTTCTCATCTGGATGAATTGCTCGCAAATAACCCACGTTCTTTGGTTTCTTTGATGCACGGAAACAATGAAATCGGAAACTTATTGCCTTTAGAAGAGGTTAGTGCTATTTGTCGCAAATACCAAGCCGTTTTTCATTCGGATACTGTTCAAACTATGGGTCATTATGTGCATGATTTACAACAACTTTCTATTGATTTTTTGGTTGGTGCAGCACATAAGTTTCATGGTCCCAAAGGTGTTGGCTTTTTGTATGTAAACGCAGAAAATAAGATACATCCGTTCATTCACGGAGGAGCGCAGGAGCGTAACATGCGCGGAGGCACAGAAAATGTTTACGGGATTGTTGGGCTTGCCAAAGCCTTAGAGCTTGCTTACGAAGGTATGGAAAGTCATCGAAAACATATCGAAAGTCTGAAACAAGCGATGATTCTGCAATTGGTTGACCGAATTCCGGGTGTTTCATTCAATGGTCTTTCTGGTAATTTAGAGAAAAGCTTATATACTGTCCTGAATGTTAGTTTTCCACCAAGTGCGGAAAAAGATATGTTGTTATTCAACTTAGATATTGCCAAAATATCTTGTTCTGGTGGTAGTGCGTGTTCGAGTGGTACGAATGTAGGTTCACATGTTCTGCAAGCACTTCAAACAGATCCAGAGCGGGGAAATGTCCGTTTTTCATTTAGTAAAAATACGACACTCGAAGAAATCAATTATACGGTCGATGTTCTTGCAGAAATTTTTAGTAAGGCGACTGTTTGATTCGTTTGACATTTCTTTTCTAAAAAATATCCCCTACAGCAAACTACTCTAGGGGATATTTTTTTATTCTTCCTCTTCTTTCTGGAAATACAGGGGGTCATAGGATAACTGATATTTATCCAGCACCTCTTGTGGAACGCCATCCCAGTTATTCGGTTGGTTACCCATATAGCCAACATCCTGAAAACCCATAGGTGTCGTGTAAAAACCTGAGATAGTCAAGTCCCGCATTCTCGAAAAGAAAGCAACACCTTGGCTTACTTCTGGAGTAGCTTCTTGCGGATAGGCAATCAACTCTACGATTTCTATTTGTTGCTTATTAGAAAGCTGAGCGAATGATTTACCAAACTTCTTCGTACTGAAATTATCAATCCATTTTATTCCTCCGCGTAAAGGCGTTTGGTAACTTGGCTGGTCTTTAGCCATAAACTCGATAAAGGCAGGAACTCCCGCCTGAGACGCACTTCCTGAAACCTCGTCTGCTGGAATAATGATGTCACATAAAACCTGAATGGTCTTTAGTTCTTCAGGGGTGAAGAATACCTGTTGCATCAGTAATTTATCCCGCTGAATTTCCTCTTCGGTACGACCGGGTGCTGGCTTAAATCCCTTCTCTTTTTTTGTATCTATAACTACAGATTCTGGTGCGACAGCCAACCCAAAAGAACTGAGGGAAATTGCTTTTAAAGTATCTCTTCTTTTCATATTCTATACTTCGTTTCTTTTTTTAAGGTCTATGATATAATCGGATGTACGCCAAGCGCTCGCCAAGATTGTCCAGGTTACATTTTTATCTCCTTGAGACACAAAAGGTGCAGCATCCACAACAAAAAGGTTTTTCACGTCATGGGCTTGTTGCCATTTGTTCAAAGCAGATTTTTTTGGATCATTTCCCATACGAACAGTACCTATTTCATGGATAATTTCTCCTGGTCTTGCCAATCCGTAATTCGTAGAAGCATCTGGTTTATTTCCTAGCGCTATACCGCCCATTTCATAAATAATTTGCTCAAACGTGTCCTGCATATGCTTGGCTTGCTTGATTTCATGTTCACTCCATTTGTAATGAAAACGAAGTGTCGGGATACCAAACTTATCTACTTTGTTGGGGTCAATTTCGCAGTAATTACTTTCCAGGGGTATTGGCTCTCCTCTACCCGCCATATTTATTACCGCTCCAAACGTTCTCCGAACATCTTCTTTCAAAGAAGTACCGTACCCTCCTGCTTTTTGGGTTTGTCCATTTTTATTCTTGTATGTCCCGTTGATTCGTTCAATTCCTCCACTAAATCCGAAAGAAGGCATTTTCATTCCTCCACTGTATTCGATGTGATATCCTCTTGGGAAATCTAACTTTTTATTATCAAGCCACCAAGGTGTATAAACGTGCATCCCTCCGACTCCATCTTCATTGTATCTATCTCTGTCCATTAATGACGGGATGAATGCTTGACGACTAGCTCCAGTGGAGTCGTTTAGGTATTTACCGATTACTCCACTATCGTTTGCAAGGCCATTTGGAAAACGAGCTGACTTAGAGTTCAGCAAGATACGCGCAGATTCACAGGCACTAGCTGCAAGTACGACCATCTTGGCATGAATCTTATAATCTTTTAAATCCAGCTTATTCACGTAAGAAACACCATTTGCGAGTCCTGTATTCGTGTCTGTGTGTACTTCACGAACCATGGCATGATTAATCAGCTTCACATTTCCGGTTTTTACGGCGGGAATACATAATACAGACGAAGAAGAAAAATCGGCATACGCCTGACAACCTCTACTGCATTGTGCACAATAGTAACACGCACCGCGTGAATCGTTGATGGGCTTTGTGAGCATAGCCATTCGAGATGGAATAACAGGAATTTGGATATTTCCAGCCGCTTTTTTAATCATGAGTTCATGCAGACGAGGCTTTGGCGGAGGCAGAAAGTGTCCGTCGGGTTCATTGTATATACCTTCTTTGGTGCCAAAAAGGCCAATAAGTTTATCAACTTTGTCATAATAGGGGGATAAATCTTCGTAGCTTATAGGCCAATCATCACCGATACCCGTCATGGAACCTCTCCGGAAATCATCTGGACCGAAGCGCATAGAGATTCTTCCCCAGTGGTTTGTTCGGCCACCTAACATTCGGGAGCGAAACCACATAAATTCAGTTCCTTTGACGGCCTCGTAACCTTCGCCTTCGATTTGCCAACCGCCCCAGGCAGCATCAAAATCACCGAAAGGCCGAGTTGTTGCTGCACCTCTTCGTGGAGACTCCCACGGATTTTTCATTTGAGTAATGTACTTAGGATCAGCGGGATCATAATATCCACCAGCTTCTAATAAGCATACTTTTGCACCGGCTTTGGCTAGTTGGTAGGCGGCCATTCCACCTCCAGCACCTGAACCAACAATAACGACGTCAAAGGTTTCTGTAGATTCGTGAATTGAAAACATAGGTATTTAGGTAGGGGTTAAATAGATTTTTGGGTATAAAGCATACTTGTCTATACACGTTCTCAATTTGCGCTATTTTCTTCAAAAAGACAAATAGATTTCGACTACCTTCCTGATTTTTAGGTCATAAAGCGAGAAAGCTCTTCAAACAACTCCTTTTTTCCATTCATAAAATAGGATGTTGAAAAGCCTTCATTTTCAATCTAAATCGTTATTTTGATTTAAGATTTGCAGAATCTACTTGAAAAGACTGGCTTATCTCCCAACCTTCTCCTGATAAAACAACATTGTATTCACCTGCTTCCATACGTTGAGTTGGTATCCACTTGATGAATGTTTTAGCCTGCTGCTGGACACCTTGAAATAGTGTTTGTACAACTTCACCAGTTTCTTTTTTTAATTGTAACAGAATTCTACCGGATTTGGGCAATTGATAAATCACTTGTCTATAATCTGCGGAAGTATCCTGAAGCATAGTTAAGTGACCTTTCTCTAACTCTTGATTGACGGCAGTCCGGACACAGGCTTCAATTTTTGCAGAGAAAACACTTCCTGAGGCTGCTTCAAACCCAGGCAACAAAACAATGCTTTTTCCCGCTGTAAAAGCAACAGAGATATTATTTGCGATGCTAGATTCAGATGATATCATTTGAATAGCTCGAATATCTGGTTTATCAATTGGAAATCGTCCTAAAAGAACTGAATCCGTACGACAATCAATAGGTATACCACGACATTCACATTGGCTATTGTACTGATCTCGAATAGTGAGTGGGTCTCCATCATCACATAGCGTTCCCGAGGGTTCACAAACGGAAGCCTGCCATGTTATTTTCCCAAATCCTGCACAAGAAGTACTCCCGTGTGTATTTAAAACTGTAAATAAGACCTTCTTCACCCTCTTCTTTTGAAAATCAGGGCCATCAAATCCTGCATAATCTACTTGTCCAGGTGCTTCTGGCCAAGTAAATTGCCCTAAGAATTTCCATGATGTCCCGTCTTCTGAATAATCCACTAATACGTCTTTAAAACCTTTATTTGTTTCGTTGAAAACATTGTAATTCCAAATTCTACTTGTCGTAATTTGTTGGATTTGGTCAAACTGATATTCAATCCAATGACTTTGTTGCGTTCGACTTGGATTAGGATTGCTGGAGGTCTGGCAACTTAACCACTGTTCATTTGCTTGAGCAACTAAGTTATCAGTCACCAAACAATCTGCAAACGGTTGATAACTGACTCTTGGGTCTATACAATCTGGACCACTACACGGTGTTCCGATACAATTGCAGTTACTATCAAACTTATCATTATTCGTAAATCCATTCCCATCATCGCAAGGAGTGCCTTCGGGAACACAAGCTAATTCGCACGTATAATCGAACAAATACACGCCTGGAATGCGCCGCCACTGCTGTGGATTTACACCAAAAGGTGTTTTCCAAAATAATTGAAAGTAATCTCGTGAAGTATTTTCTTTATGCAGTAGTTCAAAATAGTAATATTTCCCCTTTTCAAGAAAAAGTGGACTTGTTGACTGGAATCTAGATGCATCATGTTGGTACTCACCTAAGCCATTCATGACAATCAGCTGGTGAGTTTGTAGAAAAGCTGGATCATGATTTTTTGAGAGAAAAAACATGGTTTGGTTATCACCTGTTAAATTAAATTGGTAGTTTCCAGAAACAGGTACAGTCAAATACCCTTGTACCATAGAACCATATTGATCCCGCGAATTAGGCCTTAATGGTCCATTTGCGCTTGGTAAATATTCTCTTCTACTAGGAACTAACGGAAACTGAGGAGCATTTAGTAAATCATTTTCTACGTAAGACCCAGATATATTATCGTAGTAATATACTTCTACGCCCCCTCTTTCACCTATACATGAGATTGGTTTAGGTGCTTCTCCGAAACATAGACAATTCCCATCTTGTACATCATTTGTTGTTGTAGGATCTCCATCATTACAAGGAGTTCCTACAGGCGGACAATTCCCCCAACACCCATAATCTATCAAATATCGAAAATCAACCACTTGCCACGTATTTTCTGTAGATTTTTGCCAATAGAGTGTTGCATGGTCACCACCTGACCCCTCTAAATGTACAATTTCAACATAGTAAGTTTGCCCTGCAGTTAGGTTAAATAGGGCGCTCGTTTGCTCAGGGCTTTTTGTATGCTCCGTTCTTCCTGTCCAGGATAAGACTTGAGCGATCACTTTTTTCTTATTTTCTGGACCAATCGCACTAAAATACACAACGACCCGATCATCTCCCGTTATATTGAAGCGATATGACGCAGTTTCTGTTGGTTTAATAAACGCACGCATACTTGCGGCAAAGTTATCTGTAAAATTTACGGGTGTTTGAAGTGATGCAAGCGTTTGAAATCCATCTGGAAAAGAAGGGAATTTTTCATTTGTGTATAAGGCAGACGTATCTGAACTATTACTCGAGGGCATATTTAACCAATATCTCCATGTAACTTGGCCTGGGGTTCCCAAACAATTTTGTGCATACGTTACATGGGTCACTAAGAGTAAAAAAAAGATAAAAACACTACTTCTCATACCATAAACCCGACTGGGCGTTGAGTAGGTGAATACGAATAAAAATTTCCAATATTAGGTAAGATATAGGGTAGATCTGTAGGAGAAACGCCATACCACAAAGCGAGCTCTGCATACATTTCATCTGTTGAGACAGCAGGGATAAAATTACCTCGAAAAGATACATTAAATGGATTTGTATTATTGATTGCAAGTCTAGGGTATGCCCCTACCACTCGTCCACCTCTAACGGCTCCGCCCATAATCATAGAATTCCCTCCCCAAGCATGGTCTGAACCTTGCCCATTAGAAGTGATTGTTCGAGCGAAATCAGAAATTGTAAATGTTGTTACTTGGTCTTGTATGCCTAATTCCTTCGTTGCCTTATAAAAGGAGTTTAATGCGGAACTAACTACAGGCAATCGTTGATTTAAACCGTTCAACAAGTCATCGTGCATATCCCAACCACCATATTGAACAAAAAATATTTGTCTTCTTGCACCAAGATATTCACGCACACTCATCACTTTTGCAATCGCTAAAAGACTCTGAGCCAAATTGGTGGTTGGAAACGTTGTCAGAATCGGGGTTTGTCTCATCAACGCATTTCTAAAAATATCAAAAGCATCAAAGGAGCTTTTTGCTGTTGTATTGTATGTCTTCTGCAGAACATTTGCATACTCCTGCGAAACCAAACTATCTAGTGCACTTTGTCTGATTTGTTGTAATAATCCTGAATTATTCCACCAACTTGGAAAACTTCTTAGTCCTACATTATTCGGGTCTACATTATTGCTGATAGCATATTCAGTAATTGTATTTCCACGCTGAAATACATTTTTCCCAGCGAGTGAAATATTCATCGAAACGCCAGCATTGGCATTTTGTGCGTTTAATAAATCTGCGATTCTTCCTCCTAATCCGACAGCATCCCGACTTTGGGGAACCGATGTCTGCCATTGCATAATTTGGTCTGAATGCGAATAAATGCCTAGTGGAACTTTTTTCAAGCCGCTTTCAAATTCACTTTTGTTTGCTAAGGGCTCCACGAGAGTTCCTACGTTTGCTAGAAATGATAACTTACCCTCTTGATATACTTCTTGAATACCTGGCATACCAGGATGAAGACCAAATGACTGATAACTGCCGGTCAAGTGACGAAAACTACTAATTTGTGCGTTCGGCAGTGAAAGAAGGTCATTAGGTGACGTGAAAGCTAAATCTGTCCGAGCTGTTTGGTAATCTGCGAATCCTGTATCTCCCCCACTTGCTCCAGTTGGTATAAGCATATTAAATGAATCCAACCCTCCAGCAAGCAAAATACAAACCATCGCTTTGTAGTCTCCTTGTGAATTTACTAATCCATTGATTGCACCGAGACTACTCAGCGAACTCAGTAGCGTTGTAGAACCCATGGCACCACATGCCGCATTTTTTATGAAAGACCTTCTGTTCATACGTTATCGTTTTATCAAATATTCAGGTGCAGCCATTACAAGAAAAATTGCCATTCGAATACGTCTTTCGGCTAATGTCGTATCTAACTGTCCTTGTGAATTTAGAGGTATAGGCATTTGTAATAAAGCATTTTCAATAATTTGACGATGGCTTAATTTAATCTGCCCTTGAGCTAACACAATACCCAATCTATCTATTAACTCTGGTAGCTTTTCATTGGTAGATAAAGTTAACCAGGGGGTAAAATCAAAACCAGGTCGCTCTGATGTTTTTGTTTGTTCACCACTGAAATAGTTTTGATAATCCACAACGGAATTTTCAAAAATCCATCTATGAAGTCCATTTAGATAACCTGTAAAACTTTGTGAGCTAAGTGTTTGAAACTCGGGAGCGACTTTTCCACTTCCCACTAGTTCTCCATCTGGAACATACGTAGGTTGATAAAAATTAAATACTGAAGGAGAGTATAGAGGTATTTGTCCTAAAAGATTATATACTTCTGACATTGTATTTCTAAACCTCCCTGTTGTTGAGACTAAGCCTAATCCCTTCACCAAGTTCAGATATCTAAGAAAAGGCTCTCTCATATGGCCCTTATAAATAGGGTCATCTTCTCTACAACATGCCCTTGCTTCTGGATCTAATAAAATCGCTTTGATGACTGCTTTCAAATCACCACGCACCCCATATCCGTTATTTACAAATACATCTGATACTCTTTTCACAAATTCTTTTGATGGGTTCGATGTGACAAGATGTTGGATTAGTCGAATACTGATAAAAGGAGCTGTATTCGGATGATTAGCAAGTACATCTAGTCCATCTTTGATATCTAAAAGACCCTGTTGTGGGGTTCTATTAGGTGTTGAAAATCCCAAGAATGATTTAACTCCCGGCTCATGTCCTGGTACAATACGTGGTGTTTTTTTCCATGAATTACGAATAGCGTCACTGCTATCTATAGGAAAAAAGCGAAGGGGTATAGTATAACTCCAACGGTTGGGCTCACGTTGTCCAATATAATCAGCATCTCCCCAAGAAAGACCTGTAAATACTTTAGCCAAACCTGAAATATCATCATTTGAATACGTTGGGATCAATTTATTTTGAGAATCTCTCTTCTCTGTTCCATCTGGATTCAACTCATAAAGTCCAATAGTAAATAGTTGCATGATTTCTCTTGCGTAATTTTCATCCGGAAATGTTTGTTTTTCTACATCTGTCGCTCGGTTATTCATATAGGTAAGATAAACTGCCATAGCTGGATGAAATGTAACACTATCCAATAACTGACGAAACGTTCCGAATGAATTTCTATACAACATATCGTGGTAGCTAGCCAATGCATACGGATTACTATCAAAGGCAGATATTCTTGATGTGACTAAAATTTGACTTAATGCAAAAGCAATACGCCAACGTAAAAAATCCTTGCTCTGCATCATCCCTTGAAACCAAGCAACATCAAAATACCATGAAGGAATAAATGTGTTTGTTACAGTATTTGTCGGTGTCGGCGATGTACGATTCAGTGAATCTACCATGGCTTGATGTAATGCTTGTACATAAGGAGTACAAAAAAACTGTGGTGGTGTAGCAAATTGCTCTCTTAACCAAGGTTCAATTCCTTTGGACTCTACATCTTGAATTTCAGACCAAGTAGCACCGAAGGTGGCTTGACTTAGAAATCGGGAGGCGGCAGCAGTATTTGGAATAAAACCCTGTCCATCTAGTGTTTTTGTCGCTGCTTCCTGTCCAGAGCTAACCCGAACAGTAACTCCTTCTTGCACCCCTTTCCCAATTGTCTTTTGCATTTGGCCGTATACTTCCATACTGTCCATTATTCCAATCGTGAAATAAAAAATAAGAATCAGTACTTGTTTTTGCTTTATATTCATGTACACTCTACTATTTTCTCAATTGACTTTTGCTTTTAGCAGTTCATCCGCAAGATAGCGTTTATAGAAAACCATGCCAATCATTTATCTAATGTAATTTCTCATCTAGATGCGTCTATTAACACATACCAAGGCTAAATTTCGATGATTTATTTCCTTGTTTTTCTAATAAAAAAAGTGGCTTTCCAAATATTGGAAAGCCACTTCTAAAAAATTTGCTTAATTAATTTTTAGAAATAATTTCTAAATCAAAGCGTAGCGGTGTAAAAGGTGGAATTGACCCTGAGCCTCGCGCCCCGTATCCGATGGATGAAGGGAAAATAATCGTAGCTTTTTCCCCTACTTGCATCAGTGCAACTCCTTCTTCAAATCCTTTGATAACACCTCCTGAGCCAATTATTACCGTTAGCTCTCCACTATCAAAACTTGTGTTGTTCAAAAAACTGCCTTTGTATTTCAAAACAATTCTATCTCCATTTACAAAGTTACTAGTCCCTGTTTGAGAAGTTGCAGTTCGAATCAAGTGTAAGCCAGATGCTGTAGTGCGCGTCAAGGTCAAGTTATTATTTGCGATATGTTCTTCGATTTGCTCTTTTTCGTCTCTAATTTTCACAAGTTCTAAATCGACACGTAAAACAGACCAATTAGGAACTCCTGCTGGTGGATTATTGGCAAAAGCTAAAGAAGAAGGAATTAAAAAAACTCCCTTTTCGCCTTCTTTTAAAATCGCGATGGATTCAAGAAAACCAGATATCGCACTTCCACTAAAGTAACCAATACGTGCAGGTCTCCCAGTCATCAAGCTATCTATTAAAGTACCGTCTAATAGCGATAATTTGTAATAAATTCCAGCTTGCTCTCCTTCCTTTATCACTCTACCAGTTGCATTTTCTTTTGACTTCTGATAAAATACACCCAGAGTTGACTTCGTCAGAGTTAAGTTATTGGCCTTCGCATAGGCGGCTATTTCTTGTACATTTTTCTCTTCGGCCTCCGCATACTCTTTTTCTATGGAGGTGTCTAAGCAACTACTTAGTAACGCTGTCATTAAAAAGGCTAAAAAACCTACTCTTTTACTCATCATCTGTATTTTATTTATTTTGATTTAATATCTATGATTTCTACATCAAAAAGAATAGGCGTATAAGGTTTAATCACATTACCCGCACCATTAGCACCGTATGCTAAAGCGGAAGGAATCAAGACCGTTGCTTTTTGTCCTTTCTTCATTTTCAACATCATAATTTCCCAACCCGGAATCACGTAGTTTTGTCCAAGTGGTACGCTAATTGGCTCTTTACCTACAGAACTGTCAAACGTTTCTCCGTTCATGAATTTTCCTGTGTACTCCACTACTACGGTTTGTCCTGACTGTGCCGCTGCCCCCGTTCCTTCTTTTCTAGTGATATAGTAAATACCTTCTTCTGTTTTTGTTGCTCCTTTCATACTTTTGGCAACATACTCTTCAATTAACTTACCTTCCCCTTTTTTAGCTTCTTCCAAAGAGGCATTTACTTCTGCCTCTGACTGAATTTTCAACATACGAACAATGAATTTTAAATCTGTTCCTTTCGTAATTCCTGGAGGTAGTGTTGGTTGTCCTATAAATAGAGAGTCTGCAGCAACTAAAACAGTTGTACTGTCACCTTCTGCAATGTTAAATAATGCTCTTTCAAATGATCCTTTGAAACCTGTTTTTTGCGCCATTAACATAACAGGGCTTCCTTCTGTATATGTACTTTTTAATACTGAGTCTGTAGGTGTTTTGATAACAAGCTCGAAAGTTAATATCTCTCCTTCTTTAGGCAAGCGACCTGTTTTACCTTTTTCGTGTGTTTGAATCCGGCTACCATCTTCCGTAGTCGTCACTTTGAATTGATTACAAGCTACAAGTGTGGTAGATGCCACAGCAGTGGCTAGCAATAACGATTTGATTTTCATTTTGAATAAATATTGAATTGATTTGACAGTACGAATTGTTTATAAATTTGAACGAATAAATTACGAATGTAAGCGAGGTTGTTCCAGAAGTTCCTCCTTGTATTTAGGCAAAATATCTAAAAACCCTTGAACTGTTTCTTGCAATGAAGCGTGTGACCTTCCTCCAGCTGCATTGTGATGGCCACCTCCTTGGAAATGCTCTCTTGCAAAATTACTCACCGAGAATCCATCTACAGAACGAAATGACATTTTTATCATTCCTTCTTTTTCAACAAATATAACAGACATGACAACTCCATTAATGGTTAGACCATAATTGACAATTCCTTCTGTATCGCCGTTTTGTGAATTAAATTTCTTTAATTCATCTTCTGAGAACACAAAATAGGCAACTCGGTAATCGGGCAAATAGATGAGTTTTTCCCCTAGTGCATATCCAAGAAATTTAAGCCTTTCAAATGATTGACCATCAAATAAACGTCGATGTGTTTCCCCAGGATTTGCCCCTTTGCTCAATAAGCCTGCTGCTACTTCATGTACACTTGGAGTTGTGGATGGAAACCGGAAAGAACCCGTATCTGTTAACAAACCTACATACAAGCATTGCGCTGCTTTTGTATCAAGGTGAGTCAACCAATCCAGTTCTTGCAGCATTTCATAGACTAATTGGCACGTTGCAGCCGCTTTTTGATTCCAATATACGAAAGTAGCCTCGATAGTTGGCATTTCGTGATGGTCAATGAGTAGGATTGGCTTTGTGCTTTTTTCAACCCAAATTTGTAAACCTTTCACTCTTTCTGCGACAGAAAAGTCCAGGCAACAAATTAAATCTGCCTTTTGCCAAGCTTGTTCTGCCTCTACAGGATTACTCTCAAAATTGATTACTATCTCTTGGAACGGCAACCATTTCAGGAATTTTGGATAATCTGTAGGTGTTATGACAGTCACTTTGTGACCAAATTCTAAGAAAACCCCTGCTAAGCCCAACGAAGAACCCATGGCGTCGCCGTCTGGATTTTGATGCGTAGTAATTACAATATTTCGGGGAATAGAGAGCAATTCAAGAAATGCTTTTTTGTCCTCATTTGCGTGAGTAAAAAGTCGTTGCATAAATATATTTTGGCATGAACAAGCAAATGTACAAAGGGAATTTGAAATCTAGTGCATTTATATGGCTGGTTCAAGCATATATCTTTCTTTACCTCGATGTGTTTCAAGTCAAATTGTCTAATTTTGCGTTACATAAATCATATACAAACAGAAAACCATTATATATGTCAAACAGAACTTTAACCATGATTAAGCCACATGCAGTGGCGGCAAACAACGTAGGTGGTATCATTGAAATGATTGAAGCTGCTGGATTCCGAATCGTTGCAATGAAAAAAACGAAGTTAACTCCTGAACAAGCAGGTCAATTTTATGCTGTACACAAAGAAAGACCTTTCTATGGTGAATTGTGCGAAATGATGTCGGCTGGTGCTATCATCCCAATGATTTTGGAAAAAGAAAACGCAGTCGCTGATTTCCGTACCTTGATTGGTTCCACTGATCCAGCAGAAGCTGCTGAAGGAACTATACGGAAAAAATATGCACTATCAAAAGGTGAAAATGCAATTCACGGTTCTGATTCTGATGAAAATGCAGCCATCGAAGGTGCTTTCTTCTTTGCTTCTACGGAACAGTTTTAAGCAATCTTTTTTATATTGGGCTAGAATGAACGTACTCGTTTATTCTAGCCTTTTTCAAAAAACTATATCTCTTTTACTCAAGACATTATTCTTCACACTCAATTTTAATTCAATATGTCCATCGAGAATCCGGAAAGATACACCGTTACCGCTGCCCTTATCTATGCCAATGGCCCTATTCACATAGGTCACTTAGCTGGTTGTTATTTACCCGCTGACGTCTATGTACGCTATTTACGCGCCAAAGGCAAAGATGTTGCCTTTATCAGCGGAACAGATGAACACGGAGTCCCGATCACTATTAAAGCAAAAAAAGAAGGAATTACGCCGCAGGCGGTCGTGGATAAATATTACAAACAAATCAAAGAGTCATTCCAAGATTTTGGTATTTCCTTTGACATTTATTCACGCACTACAAACCCAGTTCATCACCAAACTTCGCAGGATTTCTTTACTACGATGTTTGAAAAGGGCTTTTTCGATGAGGTTTCAACCGAACAATATTTTGATGAAACAGCGCAACAGTTTTTAGCAGATAGATATATCATGGGGGAATGTCCCCATTGCCATAATCCCAATGCCTATGGCGACCAATGTGAGAAATGCGGTTCTTCTCTTTCTCCAACCGACTTAATTAATCCGCGTTCTACAGTTTCGGGTGCTAAACCTATCCAAAAAGAAACAAAAAATTGGTACTTACCTCTTGATAGAATGCAACCTCAAATTGAGGCGTTCGTCAATAGCCATCCTGAATGGAAATCAAACGTTTTTGGTCAATGTCAGTCTTGGTTAAAACAAGGTTTGCAACCAAGAGCCATGACACGTGATCTAGATTGGGGTGTGAAGGTTCCTCTACAAGATGCCGATGGGAAAGTCCTTTACGTCTGGTTTGATGCACCCATTGGTTACATTTCTATGACCAAAGAGTGGGCGGAGGCAAACAATAAAAATTGGGAGGATTACTGGAAAAAAGAAAATACAAAACTTGTTCATTTTATTGGCAAAGACAACATCGTCTTCCATTGCATTATCTTCCCGGCTATGCTCATGGCTGAAGGTAGCTTCATTTTGCCGGACAATGTCCCAGCCAATGAATTTATGAATCTTGAGAATGATAAAATTTCTACTTCTCGAAATTGGGCTGTTTGGTTGCACGAATACCTACAAGATTTCCCTGGAAAGCAAGATGTGTTACGTTATGTGTTATTAGCCAATGCTCCCGAAACCAAAGACAATGACTTTACCTGGAAAGATTTTCAGACAAAGAATAACTCTGAACTTGTCGGAATTTTTGGTAATTTCATTAACCGCACAGTCGTATTGACACAAAAATATTACTCCGGAATTGTTCCTTCCCCAGGAGAATTTACTGAATACGACCAACTAACTCTACAAACACTTGCTGATTTACCTTGCCAAATCTCAACTTCCCTAAAAAATTATAAGTTTAGAGAAGCATTGGCTGGAATGATGGAAATTGCACGTTTAGGAAACAAATATTTGGCAGATTCTGAACCTTGGAAGGTCATCAAAGAGGATCCTGAACGCGTGCAAACTATTTTATATATTTCCTTACAAATTGCAGGTTCATTGGCTATTACTTGTGAACCTTTCTTGCCTTTTACTGCTGCTAAGTTAAGAGAAACCTTGCGCATAGAACAATATGAATGGAAATTTGCTGGAAAATCAGATTTGATTCCTTCTGGCACACAAACAGTGGAAATTGGCTTGTTATTTGAGAAAATTGAAGATAGTATTGTTGAAAACCAAGTTAATAAGCTTTTAGATACAAAAAAAATGAATGAATTAGAGAGTAAATCTGTACCGGCCTTGAAGCCTGAAATTCAGTTTGATGATTTCGCTAAATTAGACCTTCGTATCGGAACTATTCTAGAAGCCGAAGCTATGCCTAAGAGTAAGAAATTACTTAAATTTTTAATTGATGACGGTCTCGAAAAACGTACGATTCTCAGTGGTATCGCTGAACATTTTTCTCCGGAAGAAATGGTCGGCAAACAAGTTACATTTATTGCTAACTTGGCACCTCGTAAAATGATGGGGGTTGAGTCTAATGGTATGATTCTAATGGCGGAAGACAAAGATGGTTCTCTGGCTTTACTTCAGCCACATAAAGGGGTTTGGAGTGGTGCTTCGATAAGCTAAAACACATTATTTCCACAAAAAAGGCTTTGAAGTTAGTTCAAAGCCTTTTTTGTGTTTTATATGCATTGATTACGAACCACTCGCAATTTCTAATAATTGCCTTACGTTCGGTATGATTTGTACGTTGCTTGGGGTATCAAGACCCTGTCCGACAACTTGATAACCTGTCATGAATATCTCAATGTGAGGGAAAGTTTTTCCTAATCTATCAATATAACCTTGTACTTCGTCCTGCCCTGGAGTGGAAGTGATTGACGTGAAAATATAATCTGGTTTGTGCAGCTCACAAACAAATTCTAATTCTGCAAAAGGTAAACTTTGCCCTAAATAGATGACTTTATTGTTTCTGGCTCTCAGGATGTAGTTGGCAAACAAGAGGCCCATTTCATGCATTTCACCTTCTGGTGTATATAATACATACTTCTTTGAGCTAGATGTCAATTTAATTACTTGGCCATCAATAGCCACAATCATTTTCTGACGAATAAGGTTCGTGATGAAGTGCTCCTGTGCTGGCCCAATAGAGCCGGTCAACCACAGTGTACCTATCCTGCTAAGAAAAGGGTAAATGATGTTAATCATTGTATTTTCAAAGCCAAACTGTAAGATATTCGTTGACATAATCCGTTCAAAACGGTCTTCGTCAATATCAATCATCGCGATGGTAAGTGCATGAATTTGGTCTGGATAGCTTAGCTGCTTATCAGAGATAGCAATAACCTCCTTGGTAAGTTCATCTAGGCTTAGTTTTGCGATTTCAGATATTTTGTACCCATGATCTTTCAACAAAGAAATATTGAGAACCAATTTTAAATCTTGGTCATCATATGTTCTTATATTCGTATCTGTTCTTTTGGGGTTAATTATATTATAACGCTGCTCCCAAATCCTCAGTGTGTGGGCTTTGATGCCCGACAAGTGCTCTAGGTCTTTAATCGAGTAATTACTCATTTCTTTCTCACGTTTAAAAGTTCCGGTAAAATAATCGGTTGGAACATTTTAAGTTCATGGGCTATATTCACTTTTTGGATCTATTCACCCCTCCTCATGACATCTAAACTTTTCGTTTTTCTTATTGTTTATTTTTTTCTTAATTATTTTAGCACAAATAATTTTACATTTCTAGGTTTAATGTACTGCATTTGAGTAAAATATACGATAATCTAATTACTAAAATCATAAAAAAGCCGTCAGTATCTTTATACTAACGGCTTTTTTATAATATGTTTAATTTATACATAGCTGTTGAGCATAACAGGCATCAATAGCATTAGTATATCTTCCTCCTCATCTTTATCAGTTGGTACGATTAAACCCGCTCGATTTGGTTGAGATAGCTGAACTGTTACAGATGTACATGTCAAATTTCCTAACATTTCGATTAATAACTTTGCATTAAAGCCGATTTCAAGGTCATCACCTTCGTACCCACATGTAACTTTTTCTGATGCTTCGTTGCTATAATCTAAATCTTCTGCTGATATAACAAGTTCGTTTGACGTTAATTTGAGTCTAATCTGGTGCGTTGTTTTATTTGAATAGATAGAAACACGTTTTAAAGTACTTAATAGCACAGCTCTTTCTATAACTAGGTGATTCGTATTATTCTGCGGAATTACATTTTCATAATCCGGGAAACGTTCATCAATTAATCTACAAACCATTTTGATAGCTCCAAAATTGAATGCCGCATTAGAAGAACTGAATTCAATCCGTACATTTTCTCCATCTGAAGGTAAAGACGACTTCAATAGATTAAGTGCTTTTTTAGGCATAATCATAGAAGTCATTTCTGTAGAGGATACATCATTTCTTCTGTATCGTATAAGTCGGTGACCATCTGTAGCAACAAATGTTGTGTACTCCTTTGACAACTGCACATAAACACCCGTCATAGCAGGTCTATGATCATCAGTTCCAGCAGCAAAAATAGTATTGGCTATTGCGGAGGCAAATACATCTGATGGAATATCTAAACTATGGCTACGAGTTACCGTTGGAATTTGAGGAAAATCGAGCGGATTTTCTCCAGATAGTTTGAAACGACCATTAGCTGTAGAAATTTCTACTCCAAAAGTATTCTCGTCCACATGTAAAAGAATTGGCTGATCTGGCAAGCTACGTAGCGTATCTAATAATAGCTTTGCAGGTACTGCAATAGCTCCAACTCCATCACCATCAACTTTGATTTCTGTCGTCATGACGATCTGCATATCAGAACCTGTTGCGACAAGAATACCATCGTTCAGTTGAAACAAAAAGTTTTCTAAAATTGGTACTACTGGATTATTTCCGATAACTCCATTTATCGTTGATAAAGATTTTAATAGAATGGATGATGATACTGTAAATTTCATATGTTCGTGTTAATCAAGACTTTATATTCTTTTTTTGGAAAACTCTTTATTTTATGCTTTTGCTTGTCACGCGTTAGCTGTTTTTTTCTTACAAACATCAAAGTTACAAAATAGAAATTTAAAATTTTGTTTTTTTCAATTTTGTATATCTCCTCATTTGTCATTTTACTATTTTGTATTCACTCGCTTCATCCAGTTATATCTTACTACTCCAAATATACTTAAGACCAGCAATGGAATAAGGAAAACTATACATTGCCAGTATACTCTTTCCTTTACCACTTTTTGTGCATCTAGTGGTCGAATTTTGATTTCTTTATTTCGTGCAGTAATTACGCCGTTTTCCTCCAACATGTAGTCAATTGTATTGAGAATAAAGTCTAAATTCCCCCAAGGTTTTCCAATGAGCCTATCTAAACCCAAAGGAAGCGGATTTCCGGTCGTTTCATCAATCTCATTCACTATCATGTCTCCATCCGCAGCAATTAGGACTTTTGAAGTTGCCTTTTCTACTTTGTACAAACTATTTCGTTTATCTGTAGGTATAAGTCTACTTCGATATAGGGATGAAAAATCTCCTTCAATGAGATAAGAAATCGTTTTAGTTCCTTGATTATACGTAGCAAAATCTGTCTCCTCTCTGGATTCATTGTACGACAACATAGCAGGAGTTTGAATAATTTTGGTGTAATTCGTCGTCTGTAAAAGCGGAGTGAGTTGGTATTTTGTCCCTGATTCTACTGGACTTAAACTGGATGAAAATCGGGTAAATACCATGTTAATATTGCGTGTAATTGGACTTTGACCAAATGTATTTATCAGAGGGAAAAAGCGAAAAGGCACGGGTTGTATATTAGGTTTGTTCCCCATATTTCCAACAACCATTGGAATAGCGAGCGCATTACCAGCATCTTTGATTAAATCATTGTTCATCCGAACACCCCAATGAAAGAAAAGGTCTTCTAAATTCGACTCAAATGGTTGAGCAAAGTTACCTGAGAGATTTAAGGAATCTACACGCGCCCCATCTATAAAGAAAAGTGCCTTTCCTCCACTTGCCACAAAATGATCTATCTTCCATTTTGTTGAATCATCAATAGGTCTTTGTGGTTTTGGAACGATTAAGGCGTCTAGTCCTTCAAATGTGATTGAGGCTTGCGCATCTAGGATAAATAAATCGTAATATTTCTGCAAAGACGTGATAAATCCTGCAAACTGGACAGGCTCTAGCGTAGTAAACTCTGTCAGTAAGCCAATTTTCTTCTTTTCTTTTTGTTCTAATTGGCGAATAGCACTCGTAAACGCGTATTCTATATTTTCGTAGGATTGATTTAATTTTTCTTGTGCACTTGCTCCTTGGTTCCCCTTTAGAAGCAGAACAATTCTCTCTTCTCCGTTTTGCCAAACCGTTGCGTATGGGAAAACCAACGTTTCTATTTTACTACCTCCCCGATTATCGTAAATATTCGTGGGTTGCATACCCATCTCGAGTAATTCGTCTATCTGTTTCTGTTTGGCCTCTGAATCCACGATTTGGTTTACGTCGATGAACTCATAGTCAATTTTCCTATTGGATATATTCCTAAAATCTTCGAGACTCTCCCGGATAGCCTTTTCAAGCCTTTTAAAACCACCGGGTAAATCATCTCCTGTCAAATATACCTTTATCACAACAGGTTCTGTAACATTTTCAAGCAAGTGGATAGACGCATCTGTGAGCGAATATCTTTTTTCTTCGGTTAAATCCAAGCGTTTATAAACATAATTGGACATAACATTTACGAAGATGAATGTTCCTATTACAATCAGAAGAAATTTTATGTGCTTTTTCATTTGTAAAAAACGAATAAATACAAAATTAATGAACATCAAAGTTATCAAAAGAATGGCTTTGCGTCACACGAAATACGCTAGAACCTTGGATAAAAGTTGAGTTAATGTGTAGATTTGCAAAAATCAATTCTCCATTTTAATTCTGTCTGTTATGTTACAGCGTTTTCAATCTTTGTTATTACTGGTTTCAGCTTTGGGTATGTTCGTTTTTTTGGGGACTAATTCATGGAAAAAAACAAATGGCGATGGCTCAACTGTTGTAGTTAATCCGTACCATGTATTCGAAACAAATGCATCTAGCTCATTGGTTACTTCTGATTACCCTGTCTATTATGTGGCTATATTGGCAGTATTGGCAGCTGGTTTATCCATCTTCACTATATTTCAGTACAAAAATAGAATACGCCAAATGTTATTTGTTGCTCTAAACTCTTTACTAATGGGAGCAGCTGTTGGTCTTTCCGTGTATCATATTCAATATAAGGCAAATTTACTTGGAGACACTGGAATAGAGGGCGACTTTGGTATCGGCTTTTGGGCGGCTTTTGTATCACTGTTTAGCAACTGGGTAGCAAACAGAATGATTCGTCGAGACGAAAAGCTTGTAAAGTCAGCTGATAGAATGCGCTAAATATTTCCTATTTCAATTCATTTCTATACTCTTTAGGACTTTTACCAGTCACTTTTTTGAATGTTTTGTTAAAATGTGATACATTATTAAAGCCAGAGTCAAAGCAAATTTCTGTAATTCCTTTTGTAGTTTGCAAGCCTTTACATGCCTGATTAACCCGGTATTCATTCAAGAAATCTATGAATGTTTGCCGGGTTTTCTTTTTAAAGTATCTACAAAAAGAAGGAACTGTAAGGTGGGCAACTTCAGCAACCTCCTGTATAGAAACTCCTTGTTTATATTTATCCTCGACAAATTTATAGATGGCTAACATTCTTTGTTCATCCAAATGTGTGAGATCAACTAAAGTACTAGAAGCGTTCATGAGTTCATATTCGTCTATTTCAGCCATTTTTTGTAAAATCTCCAATAAAATCAGTAGTCGTTGAAAAGGTTGTTCTTCAACCATTTGATTGAGAAGTTGCCCTATTTCTTCTTTTTTTGATCCATTGAAAACGATTCCTCTTTTGGAGCGTTCAAATAAGCGATGAATTTGTCCCATTTCTGGTGCATTCCAAAACGTACTTCCAAGAAAATCTTCCCGAACCTGTATAATTATCTCTTCATGTTCACCTATGACCCCATAACCTAAGCCAGTATGTGGAAGATTAGGACCAAGAAAGAGTAATTGGCCTTCTTCGTAACGTCCTTGAAAGTCACCAACTCGAATACTTCCACTTCCTTTTTTGATAAATATAATTTCATATTCAGGATGTTGATGCCAAAAAAATTTGTCATTTTCTGATAACCAATGAATCATCCGAAAGGAACTTCCACTATCTGGAGCTATGTTCTCGTACGTGACTTTCATGCTAAATTACCCTTATTTTATAGATTAAATGATTCATAGTGCAAATATAGTACTACTAATTGGTAATTTCGGAGTAGTTATGACTCAATAAATTTTCGAATTTTGTTCAACAAAAACCTTCGGGCCTTTTTAAGACGAAATTACATACACCTACAAGAATAAAAAAAGCGAAGATAATATCTTCGCTTTTTTTATTCTTTATTTACTTAAGCAGTTTAATCACTTTTTCGAGAGCTATTCCTCTGTGACTGATTGGATTTTTCTCTTCCATTGTCATTTCAGCAAATGTTTTTGAATATCCATCAGGAATGAAGATAGGATCGTATCCAAAGCCATTACTCCCCCTTTTCAATTCACTAATTTCACCTCTTACAACGCCTTCCACTTGAGATACAACGCCATCAATGATGAGAGTAATGACAGTACGAAACTGCGCATTTCTATTCTCTGAACTTTTTAGCTCTTCAAGGAGTTTTACACAGTTTTTTTCGTGATTTCCATGCTCACCAGCGTATCGAGCAGAATAAACGCCTGGTTTTCCACCGAGAACATCTACTTCCAAACCTGAATCATCAGCCAAGCAGTTTACTTTATACTTCTCGTATATAAACATTGCTTTTAGCTTCGAATTTCCTTCGAGCGTAGTTTCTGTCTCTTCTATATCTTCAAAACAGCCAAGCTCATTTAAGGTTATAACATCAAAACTTTCATTTTGAAGCATATTTTTGAACTCATCGACCTTATGTTGATTATTTGTAGCTAGACAAATTTTCATTTTGTGTTTCGTCTAAGACTGAAAAACTTGTTTATAATTTTTACGAACCAATAACGCCATAATTGTTGAAACTATTCCCCCTACTACCGCAAATGCTAATAGAATTACAGCCTTTTTAGGTTCTGATTTTTGGGTCGGTGCTACTGGGGGTTCCAAGATTTGAAACACCGGGGTCTCTTGTTGAAGTTTTATTTTTGCCTCTTCGTATTTTTTCAGTAGTTCGTTATAAAAAGAAGATGAAATTCTGTATTCAGATTCGATACGTTCTCTTTGAATATCTGCAGATTGAAGACGAATCGTTGGGGCTTGGAACTGGTCAGCGTACTGCGCCTTTTGAGATTGTTTTGTATAGAATTTACCTCTAGCCGCTGCTACTTTTTCTGCTAAAAAATCCACATCTTTTTTTGCTTTAACTGTTCTATAGTCTGTCACATATTCTGTGAGGTAATCCATTGAAAATTTAGTTATTTGTGCAGCAACAATAGGATCTGGCATTTTCACTGTTATTGTGATTACGCCACTTTTTTTATCAATGACAGCTGTAATTCTTTCCTTTAATGCTTCAATTCTTTCTTCTTTCAACTGATTTTGTATAATGTATCCGTTCGGTTTTATTTTAAACAAATCCAGTTTTTTAGGATCTACTTCTTTTCCTTGATCTATCACTTTATCATAAAACTGACTAAATGTCATTTTCTGATTATCTCTTGTAACTACTTCAAATTCAAAAAGTGTGTTAAAGAACGGGATACTCTTTAAAATATCAGGGTACAAGTCTGGGCGAATTGCTTCGCCTCCACTTGCCTTGTCTAAGCTGATACCAGCCAAACTAGCAAGTCCAGCAAATTGACTTAGTCCACCTCCTTTTGTTTCAAACTCTGGCAATATTCTTCCACTTGCAGTAAACTGTTCTTGCTTCGTAAAGGCAATATATACCCCAAGACCTATAAATAAAGACGTAATCGTTACTACAATTATTTTTTCTTTCCAGATTACTTTGAAAAAATCTTTCAAACTTATCGTGATAATCTCTTCTTTCTGTTCCATTCTATTTATTATTACGGCTGAATCAATCTAACCAAGTTAACAAGTACCAACGCCAATGAAGCTAAACTCGAACTCAACGTGAATACCTCCGCCTTTGTAAGTGTATTTTTTCTTTTTGTAGGAACAACAACTGTCATCCCCATTTCTGGTTTTGGATATTTTTTAATCCCTAAAATCGTTTCTGTTTTATCCATTAAACCATTTCCATATATAACATATGTTTTTTTGACGCTAGCGCTATCCGTGTACCCACCTGCGAGTGATATATAATCTCCAAATGAATAATTCGGGCTATATGCCACAACAGTTGGATTTAGAACTTGTCCTCTTATTTCAACAGTAGCTATTTTAGTTGGTATATATAAACTATCGCCTTCAAATAATACTAAGTTATTATTAGAGCTTTCATCTTTTATGATAGTAGCTATATCTACACCCAAAAGTTGTTTTTTTCTGTAGAACTTAGCTCCTTCAATGAAAGCATTTTCTTTTAACCCCCCCGAGCGTGCAATCAAATCTGAAATCTTATCTGTTTGACCTTCTAAAGCATATTTTCCTGGATAATTTACTTGTCCATGCACCATCACCTTTCTTTGCACTTCGTAATTACTATTATCTCTCACATACACTTCGTCAAATGGGTTTAGCTTAAATTTTAGATCATCTCCTCTACTTGGATTAAAAGTAAATATTTGCGTTGTGCTCTGCTTTAACTTGTTGTCCTCAGTAAGTAATATCCTTCTTGCTACCTCTACCTGACCTTTATTTGCCCCCTCTTTATATCCTCCTGCAAAAACTATAACGTCTTCAACTGTCATCCCTTCTAAGTAATCAAAGTCTCCTGGAGTCACCACAGAACCAACTACTTTAACACTTCTTGCTTCACGTATTTCAGTAATTGACTTTATGATTAGCTTGTCCTCTCTTTTCAGAACTATGTCCTCTTTTTTATCATTCAGGATTTCTACTAAATTAATTTGGCTAATTGTTACATCACCATTTTCTTTAAGTCTTTGTAAAAAAACTTTTTGTGGGTATGCATCCTCTCTAAGTCCTTCTACTGCTTTGATTAGTTGTTTTACAGTTTGAATTTCGCTTCCGATTGCATACTCTCCAGGTCTAAATACGGCACCAATTACCTCTACTTTATTTGTATATCTATCTAGAATGGTTCCTATTATAACTTCGTCACCATTTTTTGCCAATGTTCTATTTAATTCTGACTCTGGCAAAGTAATAATTTCTCTTTCCTTTTCCGTCATTCTTTTGATGGTTACAGATGAACGATATGCCTTCTCTGTAAATCCAGCAGCATAATTGATTAACTTATTTATTGTTTCTCCTGCTTTTAGCTCATAAATACCAGGTCTACGAACCTCACCATGTATATCAATATTGTATTCCGCCACTGGGATGAAAACTACATCATGATTTCTAAGAATCATATTATCTCTTTTACCATGAAGCAATAAATCGTAAATATCGTATGACTTTACTAACTTATTCTCGCGATATACTTGAATATTTCTCATGGTTCCAATATTTGATGGGCCTCCTGCTAGATAGATTACATTCAATATAGACGATAACGAAGATACTGTATATGTTCCTGGTGATTCAGCTTCTCCGATTACACTTACTTGAATACTTCTCACATCCCCAAGTGTTACATCAATTGACAATCCACCATTTCTTAATCCTGCATACAGGCTTTTTAATCTTTCTACTATCTTTACTTTCGCTTCATCAACTGTTAAACCATTGACATAAATAGGCGATAAATTTTCTATTTTAATTGTTCCCTCATTAGATACTGTTGCATCGTAGTGCTGATATGCATAACCTGTTATATCAATTTTAAGCTGATCTGATGCAGCTAATTGATAATTTTTAGGCGTTGGAATTTTTAGATTTGCCTCAAATGCAAGTTTTTTATTATTAAATAAAACTTTCCCAAATCTTTCCCTTTTTTGTTTTTGTGTTTCATCGTCTGTCTCAATAGTTGATACAACTCTTTCTGAAAGTTCCCCTAACTGTTTTCTACTTGACTCATTGTTACTACCGATTTTTTGAGAAGTTACACCTGACTTTATTTGGTTAATTCTGTCTTTAATTATTTGAATATCTGACTGAGAATACCCTCTTGCAAGTGCCAAAGTTTCTATTTGTTCTTCACTTAAGCCTCTACTTTCTGCTTCTTTTATCAATGCCATGAGTTCTTTATCAGAAATATTCTCAATGGTTGGTGTATTTTGTCCAATTACACTATTCATACTGAGAAAAAGAAAGAGAAATGCTAGCTGTATCTTAAAAAGTACCTGCTTTTTGTTTACGTAAATCATTGACCTTTTGTTTTTGTTTAAATACCTCTTGAGATAGAAATTTGAACTCCAAATTTACTTCTTAATAAATTACCAATATCTACTCCCACATCACTTTTTACAGTAAATTCACTCATTTTATAGCAAACCCTTTGGTATAGAGATGTATTTTTGACATCCATAGGGACTGAATAATTTCCTAAACTTGTGATATGTGTTATTCGGGTTGTAAAATCAAGTCTTTGACAACCATATTCTAAACCCATATACCAACTTGAAATTCGATTGCTAATTACATAGCTTCTAGGTAACCGAGGCGATATACCTACTTGGTTTATGAGTTCAAGATTTAGTTGTGAAATGGTTGCCAAAAGTGGACTTCCAATTACTTGACCCTTGTACGTCCATCCATTTCCATAAATACTGTTATTAAAATAATTATCTCTACCTCTCAATTGAGGTATTGTATTTCTGCTCCCTGTTTCTCCACCTTGGCTTCTTGTATCTAGATGTTCGATAGTTATTTTTTTTATTTTGGAATTTTGTCTTCTGTTTGACCATACGAACCCATATAACCCGTCGGAAATATTATTCAAGTAAAAAAGAGAGCCGTCCTCAAATATGTTTTGTCTGTAAATTAAAATATCACTTTCCTTTGCAAAAAACTCCATTCCAATATCAACAGTACCTAAATGGTTTCCAGCTCTGTTAAAGGCTTCATTATAGGGTATACCATCTAACCCTACACCAGCATCGTTTTTATTGAGACTAATGCCAGTAACGACATTTATATACGTATCTATACCTGATGAGAAAGTAGTAATTAAACGTCCAGTTGGTGTATCCACATATGGCTTTTCAGGCTTACCTCCCCATTGAACTTGATGATTGAACCCGCCGTAAAATTTAGTTTTCCAGTCTTTTTTTCCAATTCGCATATAAAATGACTTTTGGTGTAGCATAGAACCAATTACTACTCCATTATCAAACCATCCATGTGCATAATTACCTTTTATTGCGATTATTCCATTTTTAGTGATTGCTGTATATTTTGTTATCGCAATATCTATTCTAGGTAGTGGTAGCGCATTTCCTGACCAAATGTATGATCCCGATGAATTAGAGCTATCTACAATTCCTTGGACTTCAAACCTTCTTCCTCCATATAATTCAAAAGCTCCATACCTCATCCCAAGGTAAGCCTCTCCAATACGTATGTCTTTTTTTTGGCCAACATTAAATCTTGATTTCAACCCATAGCTTATTGAAAACTTTTTTAACTGTCCACTCATGCTATATAGACTGTCATGTCCCTTTTTTAGCTCGATATCTTGATAAATAATTGGGGCTTTTTCGGGTACTAAGCCATTTACATTTGTTCTTAATCCAAATGGGGTATATCCATTATTGGTAACAATTAGTCCAGTTTCAAACCTAAATTCATGCTTAGAAACTAACTGTTGTCCCTTTATGATAGCTGGATGAAGGATTATTGCTAGAAAAAAAAGAATTCCTTTCTTCATTCTTATTTTGATTTTCTCGAATTGTCACTTTGTATTCCATTCAAATAGGTATATTTGTATAGATTTCTCTATCACAAATTAATCTAAAGCAATGAAAAACGCTAGATTATCCTATCTTTTATCTATTCTCCTTTTATGCGAATGTAAGCCATCTAATTTGAGACAAACATTCTCTGAAGACACACATCTATCCTCTTATGAAGAAGATCTTTCCTTAGTACGTCCTAAGTTCAGCGATGAACTCATTGAGTTTTCGGAAGAAGTCACTGATTTGGATATAAATATTGATAATCCATCAACAAATGTACAAAGTATTCATTGGGAGTTACAGTCTAAAATTGAAGCAATGGTTCAAAATAATCAAAATATATCCGAAGTATCTGGTTATAGAATCTTAGTTTTTGTTGGAAACAACAAAGATGAATTTGAGAGTGCGCGTGCATATATCCTCCAGAATTTCCAAAATGCTGAATTATATGTAAGTTATAGCCAGCCAACTTATCGTTTAAAAATGGGAGATTTCACAAGTAAGATGGATGCTGAAAGGTATTTCTCGCTTATAAAAAGTAGATTTCCAAATTGTAAAATTATTCCTGAGTCTGTTAGTTTGAAAAATAGTCTAAAACTTCCTTAGTATTTGAATATCTGTTTTTTAAACACTTACTATTTCACGTTTTTTGGATTTAATAATACTACAAGTCTCTCAGTATTTGCATGAAAAACAAAACTGCCGAATATTCCTCATATTCGGCAGTTTTGTTTTATGATACAATCCTTTTAAGGCTCCATGAATACGTTTACAATGCTAAGCCCCAACAGTAGTTTCTGGAAACTCCTTGGTACACACCACAAACGAGGACACCATCTTCTCCATTCTTTTTGGCAGTAATAATGGCTTTTTCAAAATCACCTACACTATTCACTCGTACATTTCCTACTCGTACGATAATCAATCCAGCTTCGATGTCCGTATTTTGAGCTACCTCCCCTCCAGTAATCACTTTTTTAACACGCACACCATTTGAAAGCCCAAGCTTTGTCTTTGTTTGACTATCTAAATTTTCTAGCTCAATTCCGAAATCTTGTAGAACACTTGCTGTCTCATCCGTTTTTTTAATAATATCTTTTCCCCCTTCTCTGTTTCTCAATACAACATTGAAGTCTTTTTCCTTCCCATCTCTGTTCACATGTATTGTTACAGTTTCTCCTGGTCTTTTTCTACCAATTAATTCTCTGAACTTTGGCTCTGTCTTTATATCAATCCCATCTATTTTTACAATAATATCTCCTTTACGCACACCAGCAGCATATGCTGCTCCTTCTTCTGGCGCTTTGTCAACATATATACCAGCCGATGCTTTTAGACCCAATTCCTTAGCTATTTTCGTATTGATTTCGACAGGCACTATTCCTAAATAACCTCTTTGGACATTTCCATAACGAATTATATCAGCAGTTACTTTTTTGACAATACTTGACGGTACAGCAAATGAGTAACCTGCATAAGCTCCGTTCGGAGAGGCTATTGCCGTATTTATTCCTATCAATTCACCCCGTAAATTGACTAATGCTCCACCACTATTTCCTGGATTAACGGCGGCATCCGTTTGAATAAAGGATTCAATGGGCGTGTCTCCAGTATTTATTGACTCTTGGGTGCTTCTCTCGTATTTTTGTTTTAAGATACTAATATCTCTTCCAATAGCTGAAATAATTCCAGCTGTTACAGTTGATTCCAAGTTAAACGGATTTCCAACTGCTAGAACCCACTCACCTACTTTTGATTCATCCGAATTACCAAAAACTATGGCTGGCAAATCTTTTTCATCTATTTTAACTACTGCAATATCAGTAGAAGGGTCACTTCCTATTAATTTTCCTTTGATTGAACGTTTATCAAATGTGACGATTTCCAATTCATCTGCCCCTTCAATCACGTGGTTATTAGTCGCAATATAGCCATCACTTGAAATAATTACGCCCGAGCCAGATGATTCTTGTTGTCTTGACTGTGGCCCAAACATCTCTGGATCAAATCCAAAAAATTCATCAAAAATGGAAGGTCTTCGCCGGTTTTGTTGAATAGACTTTACTTTGATATGCACAACAGATGGGGAAGCCAAAGCAGCTGCATACGTAAAGTCGGTTGATGTACCAGAAGGCACGCCCGATAAGTTGGTTAATCGGTTTAATGAACTTGTATCTGAGCCAACTTCGTTAAATACAACCGAACGACCAGAACCCGCTACAAAATGATAACCAACAACTGTAGCAATACTACTTGTAACGGCGATAAGAGTTGTTTTCCAATTGGATTTAAGCATATTTTTCGATGATTTACGGGTTAAATTTATAAAAACAAACGTCTTTTTATTCCTATTTATTTTTCAAAAAAAACAGTTCACCATTTCATAAACAAAATAGGAGTCAAAATGATTTTTGACCCCTATTTTTTATTAGCTGACAAGCAGTTTTTTAGGTTTTTCCTCTACCTCTTTTTTGTACAAATCAATTTCTAAAATACCTGCCTCGTATTTGACTTCTATACGATCTCTATCTATGTTTTTCGGTAATGCAAAAACTTTCTTGAACTGTGTGAAATCAAATTCTTTGCGAATCCAGTTGGTTTCTCTGTTTTCTTCTTTTGCTACTTTTACTTCAAGCGTTTTTTCCAAAACAGTTACTTCAAAATCCTTCTTTTCCAAACCTGGAACAGCGATTTGGAGACGAATCAAAGCTGGCGTCTCTTCAATGTTTGTTGCTGGGTTACTTACCCGCAGTGTTTGTTGTGTTACTTTATCCATTTCATTTACAAAATGACGAACATTATTTGTAAAAAAAGGATAAACGGGCGTATGTCTGACTGTTGTTTGCATTTTGATTCTGATTTTAAATTGAAAACTTTTCCATCATTTCTCAATTTATATTCCAACCTAAAAAAGGTGACAACTTGTCATTTTTTACTTATTACAACAACAAATACACTGCTATTTTGACACTATATTTAATTTATCCACAACAAATTGACCTATTTTTATTCCAGCAGCCTGCCCTTGTTCACAACCAGATCGGTAGTGTATACCACCATATAAACGGCTGTAGGAGCATTCAGTTGCAGCTTGTCGTACAGATGTAAAGTTTCGAACACCATGTCCATATTTATATTCAGTTGAATCTGTAAATGCTACATTATCTCCAAATATAGCTGTTAGTACTTCTGCGGATGCACTTGAAATTGTACTATGTCCAGATGGGTATTCAGGAAATGGGGGAGTCTGTAGATAAGGCACCCAATTTGCCTCAATTTCGGCATTTATAACAGTTTCTGGTCTTATTTTTTCACTTTTATACTTTTCGTACCACGAACCTATAAATCCTTCATGAAGAGCGGTTGCAACAGCCATGTATGCACGTGCTGACTTTATCAAAGATGCTTTATTATTTTCACAAAGTGTCCTTGTAATTGCTATCCAATGTCCACCAGGTGTCATTTTTTTGTTTGCAAACATAACATGCCCCTGCACATTCATCACAAACGCATTATCATCCCAAAACCAAGCTATAGCTTTCTGTTCTTCTGTTAAATTTTTCACTGTTGCATATACTTCCTTTACTTCTTTTTGAAAAGGACTTCCTGCATCTTTACTATATGGAATTACTGGAGCAGGTGGAAATTGTCCTGCGGAGTCCATCAATGAAGGTCTAATTGTTGGCCAATAAGGCTCCATAGCATCTCCGTACTGAGGTGGGGTTGGAATCCACTTCCCTTCTTCATTTTTCACTGTGTATCGTAACCCTCTAGTTTGAAGATAATTATCACCTTTTGCATATTGGATAACATGATCAGCTATTTTTTCTCCAAACTCTTTAGACCTTTCCAAGACACTCGAAGGTACCCCCATCTCTTCAAACTGTTTATACGTTTGTTTTTCAAACTCGTCATATTTTTCTAATGTGAAAGTTTGGCTTTTTGCAACTTTGAGCATAGCTGCAAAGCTTGATATTGGGAAGCTATATACTTTACCACTCTCTGGTTTAGGGAATGGTGTTAAATCCTTAAATAAACCAGCATTTGTGCGTAGTGAATCCGATTGAAAAACCAATGCTTCATATCCTGCCAGTGTTACATAACTATATACTCTACTAGCAACAGGTGGCGATAGTATATCATGTATAATGACATCCGTAACCTGAGTCAATGTTTCATGGTACCATTTTGGGGTTAGTGTTTTTTCTTCATACACACTTTTATCTATTTCTTTGCATGAAATGATTAGAAGAATCGCGATTATTTTAAGTCCTATTTTTTTTATCATTTTGTTTAATCATTTATTCTAAAATATCGTTTTCCAAAGTGTTTACCTTCCCATCTTCTAAAATATCAATCAAATCTCTTATTTGGTATACAGACTTATCCAATTTATTGCTTAATACAATAATTACAAAATCCTTTTTCAAATCGAAGAAGAAAATAGTATTATACCCTTTCCACCAACCCGTATGATAAATATAGTCAGTTTGTTGTTTGCTATTTAACCAAAGTCTAAACCCGTATCCATAATTTCTCAAACCAGGAAATTCAAAACTTCTTGGGGAGAAAATCTCTTTCAGACTTTCTTTTGAAACGATTTGGGCATTTTTTAATGCCAGATACCATTTGTACAAATCTCTTGAAGAGGAAAAAATGCCTTTATCTCCTACAACATTATCGTAAAAGTCAAAGGGGAGTTTTCGTCCATATTGGTAGCCGAATGTTCTATTTACAAGATTAAGTGTATCATTTTTCTGGCTTTGGACGAAACTATCTTTCATTCCTAATGGATCAAAAATATTTTTTTTCACATAGGTTTGAAAGGTACAATTACATGCTTTTTCAACTATTGCAGCTAAAATGGCGAAATTTGTATTGTTGTAAGCAAAATAATGATCTGGCAAATTATGAATCGCTGGTGGGGGGCTTGCTTCTTCAAACCATTTAATTATTTCTTGGTTCGTTGGATATTGTTTTTGATATCGTACGATTTTATCAAAACTATACTCGTAATAAGGTAAGCCTGACCTATGTGATAACAAACTTCTTATCGTAACTCCCTTGTAGGGAAACTTTGGATAATATACTTGGATTTCATAATCTAGATTTACTTTACCTGCTTCAACTAGTTGCATTATTGCAATAGAGGTAAATGTTTTAGAAATTGAAGCCAATTGAAACTTAGATGAGGGCGTATTTTTGCTTTTAGTAGCCAAGTCAGCGTAACCCGTGGCAGTATCCACAAGAACAATTCCTTTTTGTGCAATTAATATACTCCCATTGAAGCCATTCTTAATTCTTTTTCCAATTAAATTACCTAATTTCCCCTCTTTATCATCTGCATTTATCTCTTTTCTTGTTGCTTCTAATTGCTTTTTCATCGCAACCAGGTCAACCTTTTCTTCTCTTTTTTCTGACTTTCCTTCTTTACTTCCGCATGCAATTAGTTGTGTAATTCCAACAAAAAATAAAGAATAAAAATAGGCTTTTCTAATGTACATTATTTAAGAACTCTGTGTAGGAATGATAAAACAATTGTTGTGTAGATGATACTTCCGATTACTTTTATAGATGTACCAACAAAATAACCAAGATGGCCAACCTCAACAAAGAATAAGATAAAGTGATGTATCATTGTCATTATTAAGACGTAGCGTATGAATTTTTCACTTCCCATACCAGCCATCGAGAGTTCAATATCTGCATCTCCACCTTTTGAAGGAAAAATCCCCTTGATTATAAAGCCTCTTACGAATGCCATTGCAACCATTGCTGAAGCATGTATACCCGCAGTATTATAAAAGATATCCACTAACAAACCTATTAAAAAGCCCAACAGAATCACCCAAAAATCAGATGTTTCGTATGGAATAAATAATATAATTCCTACATACATGAAGCAAAATGCTACATCTGCTATCACTAGGTTTCTAAATATAAATACTTGTAGAAAGACATAAACAAGGATGATGAATAGTTGTCTAAAAAGCTGAACGCTAGCCATATTTGTTTTAATTTGTTTTTTCTACCAATTCTTGTTCGACTTTTAACTTGTTATCAACAATATAAACATAAGATAAACTTCTAAAATCTGTTGATAATAACACACTTATCTTAAAGAACGCATCATCCGCTTCTGAAGACAATCTTATGATTCTTCCAACTGGTATACCAGCCGGGAAAATAGCATTTTGCTGCGAAGTAAGTACTGTATCTCCTTTTGAAATTGGCTTAAACCTATCTATTGTTGTCAATTGAATAATTTTGGGGTCTTTCCCATCCCATTTAGCTATACCCAAAGCACTCATGTTTGGGTCTTTTCTTAGGTTATTATTGACGACTTCTGCTGAAAGAGTATAACTCGAATGCAGAATAGAGTATACTCTAGAAAAATGCTCTGTACAAGCCATTACTTGTCCAACAACCCCAGTCGGGCAAATCACTCCCATTCCTGGTCTTATCCCATCTTTTGTTCCCTTATCGATAGTTATATAATTATCTACTAACTCAACTGAACTGTTTATAACCTTAGCTACCTTAAAGTCAAATCGAGTTTTGAAAACACTATCTGGATGATATAACTTAGCGTCTGTTCCGATGGGCGCTTGTAATAAATCGGTATATTTTTTTCTTAATAGCAAATTTTCTTTTACCAAATCATCATTCACTTGAAATAATCCCCAATAGTTTTTCCAACCGTTCGCAAACTCTAATGTTTTTGCTGCGTAGTAATTTGAAGAGTCAAAAGCAATTACTCCCCAATAACTATTGTTCTTCCGTATCAGATAAATACATAGTATTTCTAAAACGATAAAGAGCAAAAAGTTTCTTGCCTGTAAAAAAATTCGAAATAATTGTGACATAGCTTAAACAAGAAGTACCCAAAAGCATTTTTCTTTTCTACGATAGAATGCTTTTGGGTACTCGAATTAATTATAATCTTTATTTATACTAAAACATATAAAAATGACAAAGACCTCTTATTGTACTAGAACCCCTTGATACTTTTCAATATTTTTAAGCACTTCACCCGTTCCTCTAACAACTGCCTTTAATGGATCATCAGCTACATGAACAGGAAGCTTTGTCTTTAAAGCTAATCTCTTATCAAGACCATGAAGTAGAGCACCACCACCTGTCAGGTAAATTCCATTTTCATAAATATCAGCAGATAATTCAGGAGGTGACATTTCAAGTGCACGCATAATTGCTTCTTCAATCTTAGAAATAGATTTATCTAAAGCATACGCAATTTCACTAAATGTAACTTTAATTTCTTTCGGGATACCAGTCATTAAATCTCTTCCTCGGATTTCAATATCAGCTGGTGGATTTTCTAGGTCTGGCAATGCAGCTCCAACCTGTATTTTTATAAATTCAGCAGAGCGCTCACCAATTAATAGGTTGTGCTCTCTTCGCATATAATCTACAATATCTCTTGTAAATAAATCACCAGCAGTTCTAATAGACGCCTCACAGACAATACCAGAAAGTGCAATTACCGCGATTTCCGTTGTACCTCCACCAATGTCAACAATCATAGAACCATTCGGTTGCTGGATATCGATTCCAATTCCGATTGCTGCTGCAATTGGTTCATGAACCATGTACACTTCTTTTGCTCCTGCATGTTCACAAGAATCTTTTACTGCCCTTTTTTCAACTTCAGTAATTCCAGATGGGATACACACTACCATTCTGTGTGAAGGTGAGAATAAGAAGCTCTTTCCAGTGTTGATCATCTTTATCATCCCACGAATCATCAACTCTGCTGCGGTAAAGTCAGCTATTACACCATCTTTCAATGGACGTACTGTCTTTATATTTTCATTTGTTTTCTCATGCATTTGCATGGCTTTATGCCCAATTGCAAGCACTTTACCAGAAACTCTATCCAAGGCTATAATGGATGGTTCGTCCACAACAATTTGGTCTTTATAGATAATGAGGGTGTTTGCTGTACCCAAATCTATTGCGATATCACTTGTTAAAAAATTGAAAAATCCAGCCATTTGAGCCTATTTGATTAATTGTTCTGTAATTAGCACACAAAGTTAAAACTATTCTTCACAAATATTATTCATCTATGCATTTTTACTCGTCCTTTTTTTACCGATGAGTATTTTTTTTGATTTTATGCATAACTAAAAAGCCCCCACTAAATTAGTGGGGGCTAGTGGGAGCAAAGGGATTCGAACCCCTGACCCTCTGCTTGTAAGGCAGATGCTCTGAACCAGCTG
>CAYNRA010000013.1:41154-47656 GCA_964399465.1 uncultured Cytophagales bacterium | reverse complement strand
CTAACAACTCTCGGAAGTCCTAAAATTGGATAAGGAGGGTCATCCGGATGTATTGCCATATTCACACCTACTTCATCTGCGACAGGAATAATTTCCCGTAAAAAATAAATTAAATTTTCCTTCAAACGATTCGTATCAATTCTTTGGTAGCTATCCAATACTTCTTGAAATTGATCCAACGAAAAACTTGCTTCGCTACCAGGAAGTCCTGCAATAATTGTACGTTGAAGTGCATATTTTTCTTCTTTAGACATGAGTTCAAATCGTGCCTTAGCACGTGCCAGTTCTTCCAAAGAATACTCTTTTTCAGCCCCGACTCGTTTCAATATAAAAACATCAAAAGCAATAAATGCAGCTTTTTCAAAACGCAATGCCTTACTTCCAGTAGGTAATGTGTATGCAAGATCCGTCCTTGTCCAGTCTAAAATAGGCATAAAATTATACGTAATAGTCCGAATAGAACAAGCGGCTAAGTTGCGAATTGTTAGTTTATAATTTTCAATAAACTGTTTAAAATCAGAATTTTGCGTTTTTATAGCTTCATGAACAGGAACACTTTCTACGACCTCCCAGCTCAGACCTGCTGCCTCAATCTCACTCTTCCTTTTATTTATTTCAGCTGTTGTCCAGACGACACCATTTGGTATGTGATGAAGTGCCGTCACAATACCCGTGCATCCAGCTTGTCGAATATCAGCTAATTGAACGGGATCACCGGGACCATACCATCTCATCGTTTGTATCATTCTGTGTATTTTCTTTTCCATTTTTTTAATTTTAAACGCCACTAAATTGACTAAACCCACCATCTACTACGATTTCTGTACCAGATACAAAGCGAGAAGCATCACTTAACAAATATACCAAAGCACCTTTTAATTCATCAGGATGCCCAAACCGACGGAAAGGTGTTTGATTTTGAATCTTTTCTCCCCTTTCTGTCAAATCTCCATTTTCCTTTGTAAGTAATGTCTGATTTTGCTCAGTCAAGAAAAAACCAGGAGTAATCGAGTTTATCCGTATAGTATCCCCAAAACGATTAGCTAGTTCGACAGAAAACCATTTTGTGTAACAATCTAATGCGGCTTTTCCCATACTGTAACCCAACACTTTTGTCAATGCTCTTTTGGCGCTGACTGAAGAAATATTGACAATGCTTCCGTTCTTTGTTTTGGCTATTTCAGGGCCAAATATTTGTATTGGTAGAATCGTACCGAAGACGTTCAAGTGCATTGCTTGTTGCATCGCTTCAAAATTGAGTGAAAAGATAGAATCTTGTGGTTGTACAACTGCCTCAGGAATGTTCCCACCTGCTGCATTTACCAGCCCATCGATACGTCCATAAATAGCTAAAATTTCGTCGCGCGCTTTGAGCAATTTTTCTTGATTTAATACGTCAACAGAAATGACATGAGCAGTACCTCCCTTCTGTAAAATTCGTGCAGAAAGCGCCTCTGCCTTTACCAAGTTTCTACCAAGAATAATAACCGTACCCTTCGCTTCTGTGATTGCCTCTACAAATGATGAACCAAGCACGCCCGCCCCACCAGTTACGACAATTACCTTGTCTTTTAAAGAAAATAAATTCATTTAATTGTTGAATAATTGATATGTTAAAAAAATTAGGTTAACTCTATTGAATTCCTTTTTCAAGTTACTAAAAACTACATACATTTCTAATCGCTCTCTTACTTGATGTATATAAATATGTGGACATTTTGCCGGAAGAGTCAGCTAATCTTCTGACATATTAACCTTTTTTTAACTTACTACCAATAAGTTACACGACAATATGACAGATAATACACCTTTGCATATCGTTTGTGGAGGAGTATGTATCACCAAAAATGTTAAACACATGAATCCTAATCAATACACGCTAAAAGCGCAGGATGTGATACAGCAAGCAGTTCAAATTGCACAAGCTAACCAACAACAAGTGGTAGAAACAGGGCATTTATTGAAAGCGCTCTTAGAAGAAGACTCGCACACAACGCAGTATATTTTCACGAAAGTAGGAACGTCAATTCAAGCAGTCAAACAAAAATTAGAGACCATTTTAGGTACTTATCCAAAAGTACTTGGTGGACAACCTACTTTGAGTAATGACTTATCGGCCGCACTACAGGCAGCTGTTCAACAAATGACCCATTTTGGTGACCAATTTGTCTCCGTTGAATTGCTATACATAGGCATTCTAACTGGAAAAGACCAAACTGCCCAGTTACTAAAAAATGCTGGAATTACTCTTGCGAATATCACACAAATCATCAAAGAACTTAGAGGAAAAAACAACCCCGTGAAAGATCAAAATGCAGAAAATACCTATCAAGCATTAGCTAGATATGGTAAAAATTTGAATGAACTTGCCCAAAAAGGCAAAATTGACCCAGTGATTGGTCGAGATGAAGAAGTGCGAAGAGTACTTCAAATACTCTCGCGAAGAACAAAAAATAATCCAATTCTTTTGGGTGAACCAGGTGTTGGTAAAACAGCGATTGTTGAGGGTTTAGCCCAACGAATTGTCCAAGGAGACGTTCCTGAAAACCTTAAATCGAAGCGACTTTTTTCGCTCGATATGGGCGCGCTGATTGCAGGAGCAAAATACAAAGGCGAATTTGAAGAACGCTTAAAAGCTGTTATTAAGGAAGTTACAGAAGCCGAAGGTGAAATCATTCTATTCATCGATGAAATTCACACGTTGATTGGTGCCGGTGCGGGCGGAGAAGGTGCTATGGATGCTGCGAATCTACTCAAGCCTGCCTTGGCACGTGGTGAACTACATGCGATTGGAGCAACAACCTTGAAAGAATACCAGAAATATATTGAGAAAGACAAGGCGCTCGAACGTCGTTTTCAAGCTATATTCGTGGACGAGCCAGATGTTGCAGATGCCATTTCTATTCTTCGCGGTATTAAAGAAAAATACGAAGTTCACCACGGAGTTCGTATACAAGATGATGCAGTAATTGCAGCCGTAGAACTATCAAACAGATATATCTCAGATCGTTTTTTACCAGATAAAGCCATCGATTTAATGGATGAAGCCGCTTCTAAATTGCGCTTAGAAATGGACTCCATGCCGGAAGAAATGGACGAATTGCGCCGCCGAATCATGCAACTCGAAATCGAACGAGAAGCTATTCGGAGAGAAAATGACAAAGACAAAGAAGCTACACTCTCCAAAGAATTGGCAGAATTAAACCAGCAATTCACTACCTTGAAAGCCAAGTGGGATAATGAAAAGAGCGTCGTTGATAGTATTCGTACCCTTAAAGAAGATCTTGAAAAATACCGCTTTGAAGCTGAACAAGCCGAAAGAGCAGGAGAATATGGAAAAGTAGCAGAAATTCGGTACGGGAAAATTCCAGAAGTAGAACAAAAACTCAAAGAACTTTCTGGTCAATCGACACAGACTCCACAAGACGAAGTTCGCCTTATCAATGAGGAAGTTACGGCGGAAGATATTGCCGAGGTCGTTGCCAAATGGACGGGAATTCCGGTTGCCAAAATGCTCCAAAGTGAACGTGAGAAACTGCTTTATTTAGAAACAGAATTGCACAAACGAGTGGCAGGACAAGAAGAAGCTATTGAATTAGTAGCTGATGCCGTACGTCGCAGCCGAGCAGGGATGCAAGACCCGAAAAAACCGATTGGAAGTTTTCTTTTCTTAGGTAGTACAGGCGTGGGAAAAACCGAGCTTGCCAAAACACTTGCAAACTATTTGTTCAACGACGACAACGCGATGGTTAGAATTGATATGAGCGAATACCAAGAACGCCACAGCGTTAGCCGTCTCGTAGGTGCACCTCCGGGCTATGTAGGATACGATGAAGGCGGACAATTGACCGAGGCTGTAAGAAGAAAACCATATAGTGTCATTCTACTCGATGAAATTGAAAAAGCGCATCCAGATGTTTGGAATATTCTTTTGCAAGTTCTAGACGATGGTCGATTAACCGATAATAAAGGTAGAATTGCCAACTTCAAGAATACCCTCATTATCATGACCTCTAACATCGGCAGCTCCTTCATCCAAGAAAAATACATGGAGGCAAAAGGAGATGACAAAGCGTGGCATTTGTATTATAAAGAAGAGGCAAAATCCGCTATCATGGATTTACTCAAAACATCCGTACGCCCCGAATTTTTAAACCGGATTGATGAAATCGTACTTTTTGACCCACTCGGCAAGCAACACATTCGTCAGATTGTCGAAATCCAATTTGAGCAAATTAAAAACCGTTTGGCTGAACAAGGGATTGTTTTGGAAGCCTCGCCAGAGGTATTAGATAGTTTAGGAAACGAAGGTTTTGACCCTGTTTTTGGTGCTAGACCGCTCAAAAGAGTATTGCAGAGACGTGTTTTAAACGAACTTTCAAAGCAAATCCTAGCGAATAAAATCACGAAAGATGCAGTCATTATGATTGACAAAGGTGCTGACGAACACGAATTGGTTTTCCAAAACTTGACTACTGAAATTCAATTATAAATTCTCGTCAAAACACACAAAGGGTTGGTATTCTAATCGAGTACCAACCCTTTCTTGTATAAAATGCTGTTTTATTTTACCTTCAATCGCAAACCTTCTAAACCAACAATCACAACAGAATCTCCTACATTTTTAGGCTCTGTACCTTCATTGATAGCTATCCACTCTGTTCCACGATAAAAAACACGACCTTCTTGTTTTTGCTGCATGGATGTCATTACCTTGGCTGTTTCTCCGATATTCTCCACATACTCCTTCGGTTTTTTGTGCAACATCGCACTTATTTGCCGACGAAATAACAGCAAAGAAATGGCTGAAATCAAGAGAAAGGATACGATTTCAGTTTCCCACGAAGACGTAATTCCCGTGTAACTTAGTAACGCAACACTTATCCCACCAATCCCGAAGAAAAAAGCAAAAAAGGAAGGGGCTAGAATTTCAAGTATAAGAAATCCAACACCCACCATTGTCCAAACTTCTGCATGTGTAAATTCCATATTTTTTCTTTTCTAACGTATTATTTACTTCCTGAATTTCCTCCAGACTGCTGCTTCACGACGCTCATCGCAGTTGCAACCAATGACGAAACATCTGTTAAATTAGCAGGAATAATCATCGTGTTGGTTTCTTTCGCTAGGTTTCCAAATTGTCCAATGTACTGTTCTGCAATTTTAAACTGAACAGCCTCCATTCCACCTTGATCTTGAATAGAAGACGCCACCAATCGAATACTTTCCGCTGTTGCCTCCGCTACCGCACGAATCGCCGAAGCCTCCCCAACCGCTTGATTGATTTGTTGCAACTTGAGTGCCTCCGACTCCAAGACTACACGCTCCTTTTGCCCCTCTGCAATATTAATCACAGATTGCTTACGTCCTTCTGACTCCAAAATAACCGCTCTTTTTTCTCGTTCTGCTTGCATTTGTTTTTCCATCGCCATCAACACAGTCTGTGGTGGCGTAATATTCTTTATTTCGTAACGCAAAACTTTTACGCCCCAACCAATCGCTGCTTCGTCAATGGCAGCTACAACCGCCATATTTATCGCCATTCGCTCCACAAACGTTTTGTCCAAATCAATCTTTCCGATTTCACTCCGCATCGTCGTTTGTGCTAACTGCGTCACGGCAAAAACGAAATCATTGATACCATAGGACGCCTGTTTTGGGTCAACTACTTGCAAAAAAATCACGCCATCTACACGTACTTGCACATTGTCACGCGTAATACAAATCTGCTCATGTATATCGTACGCTTGTTCCTTTAAACTGTGTTTGTATGCCACCCGATCCAAAAAAGGTATCACAAAATTTATTCCCGGTTGTAACGAGGCATGAAATTTGCCCAAACGTTCTACAATGTATGCGCGCTGCTGTGGTACTACTTTTATAGACATGAACACCACCAAAAAAGTCAATACTGCTAATGAAATGATTCCTACCATGATTATTTGTAAATTAAGATGTATTCGTTTTGTTTGTTTCACAATTTAATCATTCTTCTGTTTTTGGCTCCATCTATCCGTAATTTCGGCGCTATAAAAGGATGAATGGCGTACTCCTTGTATTTACTCTTCCTGTTTTCCACTCAATTCTCTATTTTTTATCGTACTTTTGCCAAGATTTTAATACATCCAGAATTTAGCCTAATCAAGGCGCCATTTTATGCAAAATAAGAATAATTCTCGTCCCAATTCTGACCGCAAGGATTCAGGGGACAGAAGAGAAAGTAAACCTTTTTCTTCTAATTCGTCAAGAGGTGCACGTCGCGATGACGCAAGACCAACTTCAAATTCCTCATCCAGAAGCTCTGCCTATCCAAGAGCTACTTCCAATTCCAGAGACGAAAGACCTGCAAGAAGATTCGACGACGCAAAGCCGAACTTCAATCGCGACGATAGAAAACCATTCGGAAACAGAGACGAAAGACCTGCAAGAAGATTCGACGACGCAAAACCGAACTTCAATCGCGACGATAGAAAACCATTCGGAAACAGAGACGAAAGACCTG
>CAYNRA010000013.1:0-41054 GCA_964399465.1 uncultured Cytophagales bacterium | reverse complement strand
CCGAACTTCAATCGCGACGATAGAAAACCATTCGGAAACAGAGACGAAAGACCTGCAAGAAGATTCGACGACGCAAAACCGAGCTTCAACCGCGACGATAGAAAACCATTCGGAAATAGAGACGAAAGACCACGGAAATTAAGTGGAGAAGAACGTGACAAGAATAGAGATCGTCGCCCAGACAGCCGATTGCCGCAATACAAACCAAATGAAGTGCCCAAAGCCTTTGGAAAAGGTGGCCGGAAAGCGGACGACGATACAAAACCACGCGTTCGGATTCAAAACGAAGAGAAGAAAATTGACCATAGTCGCCGTGTAGATACAGGCGGAAAACCTTTTTACGAAGAGGAAAAAATAATCAAATCATTACCCGGAAGAATTCTGGACAAAGTTCGTCAGGAAGAAAAAGAAGACGATGGACTCATCCGTTTGAACCGCTATATTTCCAACGCAGGATTGTGTTCTCGCCGTGAAGCCGATGAACTCATCGCGAGCGGGCAGATAAGTGTCAATGGAAAAGTCATTACGGAACTTGGCTTCAAAGTACAACCTACGGACAATGTTTCGTACGGAAGAAAAGTATTGAACAAAGAGAAAATGGTTTATTTATTACTGAATAAACCCAAAGATTTCATCACAACAACAGAAGACCCCAAAGACAGACACACAGTCATGGATTTGGTCGGAAATGCGTGTAAAGAACGTATTTATCCAGTTGGGCGACTCGATAGAAACACGACAGGCTTGTTGTTATTAACGAATGACGGTGAATTGGCTGAAAAACTATCACATCCAGCGAATAATATCAAGAAAATTTACCAGGCAGAATTGGACAAACCCATCACTTCAGAGCATTTTGAGATGATACAGGCAGGTTTGGAGTTAGAAGACGGCTTCATTAAACCAGATAATTTAGGGATTGTCACGCCAGATGCATTTGTGGTAGGCATTGAAATTCACTCTGGAAAGAACAGAATTGTTCGTCGTATTTTTGAACATTTGGGTTATGAAGTAACCAAGTTGGATAGAACAACGTATGCGGGACTAACCAAAAAGGATTTACCCAGAGGCAAATGGCGTTTCTTAACAGAAAAAGAAGTCATTCGACTGAAATACATGCTTTAATCAAAACAAAAGAGTGCACGTAAAACGGCACTCTTTTGTTTTTACTTTCATTTGCTCACAACTCACTGATTAAAGGTTACAAATGCTTTGAAAATAGAATCACTTCATTCAATCAATAAGAAAGCCGTAAATCAGTTAATTTTTTCTCATTTACGACATACTATATCCTGAAAAGTGATTTTAGCATGTATAGAAATCATAGGTACCATACTAGCTAATAACCTCCCATAAAGTAATGACATAGTTACGTCAAGAAAAATATGTAACTTACCGTTAAGTAAGTCTCGTCTAGTTGACATCAAGAATCTTTAAAATACAAGCCGCTGTCTTTCTTTTCGTTCTATATTTTGCATAAACAATTATTAATCAATATTTTACCAATAAACATCTAAGTCACATGTCTGAAGATAAAAATACACGCCTCAGAAACGAATGGCAGGAAGTTCAAGAAAAATTAGCGCATTGGCAAATGAAAGCCAAAGAGTTGCTCAGTGAAGAAAACAGAGAAAAACTCCAGGCAGAAGCAGCACAAAAATCATCCGAATGGAAAAACGAACTGACTGTCCAGCTTGCCGAGGTCCAAAAAGAACTGCAACATTGGAAAACAAAAGCTGCTGCACTTTTAGAAGAAAATAAGCTAGAGGATTTCCTCGATAAAGCAGAAGATAAACTCGAAGACTTGCAAGAAGATGCCGAATTAGCCGTCGAGAAACTCAAACTGAAAGCACACGAACTAAGCAACGAAGCAGAAAATCTTGTGGAACAAGTAAAAGCAAAACTGAAATCTTTTCTAGCTTAATTTATTATTACTTACTTTCTTCTAGCCTAATCAGTAAAAAATTGTAGAAAAATATGGATTCTTCTTTCTTCCATAACCAGTATATCCTAGAGAACCAGCGCGTTTTATTGCGCCCTTTGGAGGAGGCAGATATTCCTCACCTCCTTAGATTTGCGCTGTACGAACCCGAGATTTGGCAGTTTTCTCTTTTGCAGGCAGTCGGAGAAGAAGGACTTCGTATGTATGTATTGGATGCCATAGCCCAGCGAAAGAATCAAAAAGAATATCCATTCATCGTTTATGACAAACAGACGCACCGGTACGTCGGGTCCACACGTTTTTACGATATTCAATTTGCACAAAAAAATACCCAACTTGGCTACACGTGGTATGGCAAAGAAGCGCAAGGAACAGGACTCAACCAAGCGGCGAAGCAATTGCTGCTTTCCTTTGCATTTGAGAAAATGGATATGCAGCGGGTGGAGTTCAGAGCGGATGCCCGCAATAAACGCAGCATCGCCGCATTGAAAAAAATAGGTTGCTCCCTCGAAGGAACCCTCCGAAGCAATGGAATTTGTCCAGACGGAACGAGACGAGATAGCATCGTATGCAGTATTTTACGCAATGAATGGGAGCAAATACAGGCTAATTTTTCAAAATAATAGCTATGCAAAATGCCTGACTTTCGTTAGAGAATCAGGCATTTACAAGCGTTTTTGTGTCTGATAATTAAAATAACCGCGTACGTATTTGTCGCTCCATTTCTTGTACCATCGGAAGTAAAACATGATCTTCTATCAAGGCATGTTTTCTTAGTTCTAGTTCAAAAAGTTGTACTTGATTTAAAAAAACACGGAACATCAAAGGTAAATCAGCTCCCTCTGTATATTCCAAAAGAATATGCGCCACTTCTTTTAATTCGTCTTCAATGGAGTGATGTTTTTCTTCAAAAGTTGGAATAGGAGACAACGCTAATATAGCCTGTATTTCCTCCGGCGAGCTGTCATTTTTTTCCCAAGCTTGACTTAATTGCCAAACATACGGAAAAAACCCTTTTTCCTCCATCTGAATATGCTCCATCAAATCTTGTTTGTATTTATTAAAGAAGATAGCTAGAGCTGATAAGTTCTTTTTTTCTGTTCCTTCACTACGGTGAAAAATATGCCAAAGTGACTGCTCAATCTCTGGCAGTTTCTTTTGCATGTAATACTTGTGTGTGGATTGTAGATAGGTAAGTATTTGGGAAATAGAGAACTTCTTTAAACTTTCGTGCGAGAACGATTCATCGTCTCCGTACATCTCCAATAATAATTCGAGTAAATCAGGGTCTAAAACATTGGGTTTAGAATCCTGCACAACATAAGGCTCCAAAAGGCGCTCCTTCACTGTTTTTGTGAGTTCCTCTGCGCTAGTCCAATCTGTAAAATGAGTCGCTTGCATACCTTTTTGATGTAACTGTTTTTATGAAGCAAAAGACGCATTTAAACATTAACCTTTTTATGACAATCCTCATAATTCCAGAAATTTATTTGGACTTATTCTAAATAGTAAATATATTTGTTACGTCTTATCTTTTAATGTACTATCCAATGAACCACATAACCCAACTAGCCTGTACTCCTTTTGGCGAAATCATTCAAAACGACGTGACGAACCGAATTGATGTAATTTTTGGTGATGTACACGTTCATTTTAAAATTCATAACTTCTTGAATTTTAAGGATTTGGTGGATAAAGTAGATATTCATGCTATGATTTTTAATTTATCTGATGCATTTGACTACGAGTTAATCTCTGCTCCCAATGCGAATAAAACGCTCAAATTAACCCTCTGCGAACTATTGCATTTACGTGAATTGCTCGCAGAAGCCTCCTTCAGTCTTTATCTCTATCAGACTTTATTTGACATTTTGGGTGATTTCTTGGTGAAAGACAATTAATATCACTTTATAAATTAGACTAACTCTAAATATTACTTATATCTATCTATAAACGAACAAATATAGACGAGGTACTGTTAGATTTACAGACGAATAGAATATGTAAACCCTTAACAAGTTTCAGCTATATATGAAAAATTTAGTAAGAATGCGTACTTCTTTGAAGCAAGAAGTTGAATCGATTTTAAACGAGCAAGTAAAAATTGAGGCAGAAGCTTCGAATAAATATTTGGCTATTGCCTCTTGGTGTGAAAGAAATGGTTTTTTAAATAGTGCTAACTACTTTTACACGCAATCTGCCGAAGAAAGAAGCCATATGATGAAAATCTTCAAATTTATCATAAATATGGGTGGTACTGCAATTACTCCTGAGGTTTCATTCCCGAAACAAGAATATTCATCTCTTAAAGAATGTTTTGAAACTGCGCTATCGAGTGAGATTTTCGTAACTTCGGCTATCAACAAAATTGTTGCTGCGAGTCGCGAAGCGAATGATTACGCAACAGAGCAATTGGCCTTGTGGTTTGTAAAAGAACAAATTGAAGAAGAATTTGTAGCACGACGTGCGTTAGAGGTACTTGATTTAATGGAGGGAGAATCCATGTATTCAGTTGATCAGGAATTAGGCAATATTCGTGCAGCCGCAGCTGGAATTAGCTTTGATGCTACCGAAGGCGAATAAGATATAGCAAATATACCAAGAGATAGGAAGGCAATTGCTTTCCTATTTTTATTTACAGACAAATATAATTTGGAAATTAATACAACAAAAGCAAGTTCTCTTTGAACTATTTATAGAATATTTGGCAAATAGACGATAACCTGTTGGTAATTGAATCAAATCTCCCTAAATTTGCATCGTTCTAGTCGAACAGTCCGTTCGAGACTCTGCAAATGGCAAACTGTCTTAAAAGCAAGACACTTTTATTTCTACTTTTCCCTTCAGAGCAGGCAACGGATTTCTCCGTGATGTTCACGTAAGGGCGTATCGCAACCGCCTCATTATTATTTTCTTTTTATTGATATTAGGACGATAGCGAAACGTCCTAGAATGAACTACTATGCAAACAGTTAAGTTTTCTGAACTCCCTGTATCCGATTACATTTTAGAAGCAATCCATGAAATGGGCTTCGAAGATGCTACACCTATTCAAGCAGCTGCTATTCCGATTGTTATGACAGGCCAAGACGTTATTGGTCAAGCACAAACAGGTACTGGTAAAACAGCCGCATTTGGTATCCCCGCCATTGAGAAAGTGGACGTTGAGGATAGAAATACACAAGTGCTTATCATGTGCCCAACACGTGAACTAGCGCTTCAAGTAAAAGAACAAATCTACAAATTAGCTAAATTCAAAAAAGGACTTCTTGTAGCTGCTATCTACGGTGGTGAGTCGTATGAGAAGCAATTCCAGAACTTGAAAAAAGGCTCTCAAATTGTAGTGGGTACGCCAGGTCGTATCATGGATCATATTGACCGCAAAACATTGAAATTAGAAAATCTCAAAATGCTCGTTTTAGACGAAGCCGATGAGATGCTAAATATGGGTTTCCGGGAAGATATTGAGAAGATTTTGACATTCGCACCTGAAGAACGCCAAACAGTGTTATTCTCTGCCACGATGTCAAAAGAAATTCTTTCTATCACAAAGAAATTCCAAAAAAATCCTGAAATCGTTAAGGTAACACGCAACGAAATTACCAACGTAAACATTGAGCAGTTCTACTATTCTGTTCGCAAAGAAGCGAAAACAGAGGTAATGTGCCGTTTGATTGATGTTCATGCATTGAAATTGATGCTTGTTTTCTGTAATACCAAATCTAAAGTAGATGAAGTTGTAGATGAACTACAAGCAAGAGGTTACTCGGCAGAAGCTATTCACGGTGACTTACGCCAAGCGGCAAGAAACCAAGTAATGAATAAATTCAGAACAGGGAATTGCTCTATTCTTGTAGCAACTGACGTTGCAGCACGTGGAATTGATGTTTCGGGTGTTGACGCCGTTTTCAACTACGATTTACCGATGGACTTAGAGTATTACGTCCACAGAATTGGTCGTACGGGTCGTGCAGGTAAATTAGGAAAAGCATTTGCCTTGGTATCTGGTCGTGACCGTTCTAAACTTCGTGACCTAGAGCGTTATACTAAATCGCCGATACCTCAGGGAAAAATCCCAACTTTCCAAGACTTGCAGGATGTACGTCAACAAAGATTTATTGATCAAATCAAAGAAAACATTTCTGAAGAAGGAAACGAGGCGTACGAATTAATCGTTGACCAACTAAAAACAGAAGGTTTTTATACACACCATATTTTATCCGCTTTGATTCGTATGCAATTAGGTACAGCAAGCAGACCAATGATGTCTGACGCTGAATTATCAGACGAACGCAGAGGAGATAGAGGAAGTGACCGTCGCTCACCGATGGGTGGTCGCCCAGAAAGAGGAGGCCGTTTTGGCGAGAGAGAAAGCCGTTTTGGTGGTAGAGAGCGCTCTTCTTCAGAGCCGAGAGGTCGTCGTTCAAACGGAAACGGCGCAGCAGGTTCAGGAGAGCCTGGCATGGTTCGTCTTTTCTTAAATTTAGGTCGCAAGGATTCTGTTTCACCTAACCACATTGTAGGTGCAATTGCTTCAGAAACGAAAATTCCTGGTAAATTAATTGGACAAATCGACATGTACGATAAATTCAGTTTTGTAGAAGTACCAGAAAGAGATGTTGAAAAAGTGATTCGTGGAATGAAAGGCAAGACAATCAATTCACGCGAAGCAAGCTTGGAAGTTGCTAAATAAGCTACGCGACATTCACATATAAAATAGGCTCTTTACATTTCTATAAAGAGCCTATTTTTTTAGAATATTATGTTAAAACTATATTTTAGACGTCTGGGCACGTAAGTAAAAATCTACCAATACAAGTGCAGACATGGCATCTACGATAGGAACAGCACGTGGCAATACACATGGATCATGTCGACCTTTCCCCGAAACAACAACAGACTCTCCCGTTTCATTCACACTTTCTTGGTCAATCATAATCGTGGCAACAGGTTTGAAAGCAACTTGGAAATAAATATCTTCGCCATTAGAAATTCCGCCCTGTACCCCACCTGACAAATTGGTTCTTGTTCTGACTTTCCCTTGTTCGTCGGTGTAAAAAGCATCGTTATGTTCAGAACCTAGAAGTGTGATTCCCTCAAAACCACTCCCGTATGAGAACCCTTTCACTGCATTGATACTTAACATGGCTTTACCAAGTTCAGCATGTAACTTATCGAAGACAGGTTCTCCCCAACCAGCCGGAACACCTTTGATTACGCCTGTAATGATACCGCCAATGGAGTCTCCTTGTTTTCTTATTTTATCAATATAGGCAAACATTTCTTCCGCTTTCTCTGGGTCTGGACAACGAACTGCATTCGATTCGATTTGAGCTAAATCGAGCTCTTTATAGGATTTATCAAGTCGAATGGAGCCTACTTGCGATACGTAACTAAAGACTTCAACCCCCTTACGTTGAAGAATCAATTGAGCAACGGCTCCAGCGGCTACACGCGCGGCAGTTTCCCGTGCAGAACTACGTCCCCCACCTCTGTAGTCACGGATTCCGTATTTTTCTTGATAGGTATAATCTGCGTGCGAAGGTCTAAATTTGTCAGCAATGTGCCCGTAATCTTTGGAGCGTTGGTCTTCATTAAAAATAACAAGCGCGATGGGTGTACCTGTTGTTTTTCCGTCAAAGACACCAGAAAGTACTTCAAACGTATCATTTTCTTTCCGTTGTGTAGTAATTCTCGACTGACCGGGCTTTCTTCTGAGGAGCTCTTGTTGAATGAATAATTCATCAAAAACTACACCTGCTGGGCAGCCATCTATGACGACACCGATGGCTCTTCCGTGTGATTCGCCAAACGTCGAGATTTTAAATATTTTTCCGTACGTACTGCTCATAAAAATTTAATTGGTATAAAAAAAGAGGAAGATTATTTATTATTTTTTGTGTAAAAAAGCAAACCAGTGGCAACGAGCATACAAATGAGTAATCCATTGGTAAATTGTAAAAAAAGTGACCTTTTATCCAAAAAAGAATCTGGTGTCATTGTATCACTCAATCCATCAAATAAATCTGTTTTTCTAATTCTTATATTATCTAGAGAACTGGAATCGCCTACTACCTTCAAATTAATTTTCGAGCTAAGTGTGTCATATTCTTGGCTTTGTGTATTAAAATAGTATAAGCGAAAATAATCACCAAGTGGAGTTATACCTAGTTCTTTGGGCGTGATTTGGAATGCAAATTCTTTTCCATTTTTAGGAAATGAGGAGAAGGGAGAATTAGTAACATTTTCACTATAGATATCAAATTTTTCATCTCCAATAGGTGTTATCGATGAACCCAACGTAAGATTACCAATCCCTTCAATTTTGACGATGTAGCGAAAAGGTTTACCCACTTCTACCGGATTTCGTTGAATAGATTCGGAAAAATCAAATGTCCCAACAACAACCTTCCCTTTGAGTGGATGATCGGGAAGATCTTTCACTTCCACAGCTTGTGGTTGAGTAGTTAAAGTAACTGGAGAAAAAGCAGACTTTTCATTTTTCAGTTTCCTTTGTGGAGCAAATTGAACGGCAGGAAGTGAGAGGCGTTTGGGATTTAATGGATAATACCAAGACAAAAAAAGTTGGTATTTAGTAAATTTATTTCCTTGGATTTGAGTGGATTCCCCTTTAATATTTGTAATGATTATTCGATTTTCAAGACAATCCAATGGTTTCAACTTTTGAGCAATTTTTTCCACTTGCTCTGCTATATTTTTGGGAAACTCCCAATCAGATTGGCTTATATCAGGCACAAAAAAGCTGACGTCAACAAGAACACCCTCTCCTACATAAATTTCTTTCTTAGATACCGATACACTCAAGAATGCATTTTGAGCTTGTTCTTTTGTAAGTGCAGGTACATTTTGGAATGAAATTTTATCCAATGGAGCAGTTATACTCACCTCCAAGGCATTTACCGGAAAAACCTGTTTATCGATAGTTAGTTGAAATCCTGGAAGTCTAAATTGACCTATTTTTTTGGGAATATACACTTGCCGAACAACATCTACATACGATGGCTTTCCATTTTCAATCAATCGACTGTGACTTATCTTTTGAATGCCTTTAGTGAATCCTTCTAGATTAGGAAAGCTAGGAATAATTCCATTAAAAGGACTCGATGTACTTTTTATAGTTACAATATAGGCTAATTCCTCCTCAATACCTAAGGATGCTTTTGGTACCTCCACAGAGATTTGCCTATCTTGGGCTGAAGTAAGTACGGAAAACCCAAATAGGAAGATTACGATAAATTGATATATTGGAAGCGAAGTCATTACACAAATTTACATAACAAATTCTCAAAAAATCATAAGAACTAGTCAATATTATGCGGTTATCCTAAAAAGACAATCCATTGTGAATCTGTATTTTGATAAAATTGGGCGAGATATCATTCCTTTCCACTATTTATAAAGCCGTTTATCCAATTGTAACAAATTGCATTCGATAAACTTCATAAACTTGCCTAAGAAAACATAAAAGACATACTTCGTCTATGAAAAAGCATTTATTCTTACTTTGTGGGCTGTTCGGTTTAACCTTGCAGGATAACTATGCACAAAGTGCCACGAGCAGTAGTTTTGGGGAGGTTACACCTACCCATGTGTTAACACTTCAAGAAAGTATTGACTATGGTATTAAGAACAACTTACAGTTGAAGCAGTCCGAATTGGCTGTCAAAACTAGTGACAATACCTACGCGCAATCAAAATGGTTAAAGTATCCAAGCGTGAATGGAGGAACTAATATAAGCACATTTACGGGTCGAAATGTGGATCCTTTCTCAAATAGCATCGTAACTACAGCCATTGGAACAAATAACTTTGGTGTCAATGCATCTGTCCCCATTTTTAATGGTTTTGAGATACAGAATACAATTAGTCGTAACGCCTTAGATTTAGAGGCCAATCGTTTGGATTACGAGGCAATTAAAAACTCTATTTCATTACAAATCATTGTTGCTTATTTAGGAATTTTATCTTCAGAAGACCAAATAGAAGTTGCACAAAAGCAATTAGAAGTCACCCGATTACAATTTGAGCGCACGAACAAATTGGTTCAAGCAGGAAGTGTTCCAATGGTTAATTTGTATGATTTGGAAGCACAGCTAGCGAATGATGAATTACAGGTTGTTAATGCCCAAAATGCATTAGAAAATGCCAAATTAACGTTGAAGCAAGCGTTGAATATGCCCGCAACAGAGACTATCAAAGTTGTGCGCGTTGATGTACCGAATCCGGCCATTCAACCGTATCCACAAACGGCGCAAGAAATTTACGAACGTGCCATCGGTTACTTACCCGAAGTAAAAGCAGCAGCCACTCGCATCGAACTAGCAAACAAAACAATAGAAATTGCACGTGCAGCGGCATTACCCCGTATTTCCTTGAATACAGGTTGGGGCACCACTTATTCTACAGCGGCCAAAAGTGTCATTCCAGGAGAAGAGACATTTCAACAGCTTCCTGTATCTGCGACATTTGATGGACAAACTGTGCCATTCATCTTGAACCTTCCGCAACAGAGTTTTACGCGTGAAAATATCCCTTACTTCAGACAGGTAAATAATAACCAAAATGTAAATTTGAGTTTGTCTGTACAAATTCCAATCTTTAATGGATATGCGAGTAAATACCGAGTACAGGGAGCGCAAATCCAGAAGGCACGTGCAACGATACAAGCAGAAAGTACTCAACTAACGATTCGACAGAATATAGACCAAGCATATATCAATATGCTAAATGCATCACGCAGATACATGGCTACTAAGACGCAAGTAGATGCTTTACAAAAATCTTTTGAAGCGGCTACCTCACGTTTTGAGGCAGGAGCCTCCAACTTAGTAGATTATAATCTCTCGAAAACAAATTTGGATCGTGCCTTAGTCAATTTGATTCAATCAAAATATGACTTTGTATTTCGGTTAAAAATTCTTGATTTCTATCAGAACAAGCCGTTGGTTTTCTAATCAGCTCAATCATTTCACATTCATATTTCCTTACTATCTATTCAAAATGAATAAAAAATCGAACAAATTATGGTATATCTTGGGCGGCGTCGTAGTTGCTTTGGGTATTTTTTTAGTGATAGCCAAACAAGTGGGCTGGATTGGTAAAGAAAAACCAACAGAAGTAGAATTCGGAAAAGTATCTGTTGGTAATCTTACCGAGGTCGTATCTGCCTCAGGCAAAATACAACCTGAATTAGAGGTAAAAATAACGCCAGATGTTCCTGGTGAAATTATCGGTCTATATGTCAAAGAAGGAGACTCTGTCAAGAAGGGGCAGCTTTTGGTTAAAATTCAACCAGAAAACTATGTTTCTATTGTTGAACGTTTCAAGGCAGGAGTTAACCAAGCAAAAGCTTCAGCAGAACAAGCAAAAGCATCCATTTCTAGAGCTGAGTCACAATATCTTAGACAAAAGATGGAATTTGACCGCCAAAAACGTTTGTTTGACGACAAAGTAATTTCTAAATCTGACTTTGAGACGGCTGAAACCAACTTAAAAATAGCAAAACAAGATTTAGATGCTGCAAAATCGAATTACGAAGCAGCAAAATTCGGAATTTCCAGTGCAGATGCTTCATTAAAAGATGCCTTAGAAAACTTACGTAAAACAAATATTTATGCACCTATCAACGGAATTGTTTCCAAGTTAGCTGTTGAATTAGGAGAAAGAGTAGTTGGAACATCGCAAATGGCAGGAACTGAAATTCTCCGTATTGCCAATTTGAATAATATGGAAGTAAAGGTAAATGTAAGTGAGAATGACATTGTACGGATTTCTGTAGGAGATACTGCTTTGATTGAAGTAGATGCATACACATACACAGATAAGAAATTCAAAGGGATTGTCACAGAAATTGCCAATACAGCCAATGGTGCAGGGAGTTCTACTGTTGCAGCAGCTAGTTCTGTGGACGCTGTGACAGAGTTTGAGGTAAGTATCCGTATTTTACCTTCGTCTTATTCAGACATCGTGGACGCTAAAGCCGGTAAAAAATACCCGTTTAAGCCAGGGATGACAGCTACAGTAGATATTGTAACAAATACGCGTTCTGGCGTGTTGACGGTACCAATTGCTGCTGTGACTACTCGTAGTAAAGACAAAAAAAGTGAAGATATAGATACGAAAGAGTCTGAGGAAAACGTTGAAAAAGTGGAATCAAGTAAAAAAGAGAAACCAAAAGAGATTATTTTTGTACATAAAAATGGAAAAGTCGTTGCAAAAGAGATAAAAACGGGAATTACAGATACATCTGCCGGCACGATTGAAGTAATTAGTGGGTTATCTAAAGGTGAAGAAATAGTAATTGGCCCATTTTTGGAGGTTTCCAAAAATTTGAAAGACGGCGATTTAGTTACAACTAAGAAGGCTGAAGAAATTAAAAAGTAAATTTATTCGTGTTACAAAGATAGTTTAAGAATAACAGTTTAGTTTAGGTATGTAGATAATGGGTGGCTAGTTAGCTGCCCTTTATTTTTTTGTATATTTGCCGTTCTATGCTTCAAATATCGTTACACGCACGATGAGAAATGCATTCATACGAATCAACAAATACACATGAATATTGCTGTTTTAGGGGGGGGAAGTTGGGCAACTGCCCTCGTAAAAATTTTGAGTGAAGGAGATGTAAAAATCAAATGGTGGCTTCGGAAATCAAATGATGTTGAACATATCAAAAAATACCATCACAATCCTCATTACTTGAGTAATGTCAAAATACTTCCTTCCAAAGTCAAACCTTATACATCTATAAAAGAGGCGGTAAAAAATACCGATTGGGTAATTATTGCAGTTCCAGCTGCTTTTGTGGAAGATGCATTGCACCCTTTGACTCCAAAAATACTTGAGGGGAAGAAAATCGTTTCGGCAGTTAAAGGGATGATTCCAAGTACCAACCAACTTATAACGGATTGGGTTGAAAATCGCTTTGACATTCCACAAACTGATATGTGTTGTATTGCAGGTCCGTGCCATGCAGAGGAGGTAGCCTTAGAAAAACAGTCGTACTTAACGATTGCATCACCTAGTTTAGAAACTGCGCAGTCTTTTGCTGATTTAATGCGTTGTCGCTATGTACACTCTTCTATTTTGACTGACTTGGTCGGGGTAGAATATGCTGCGGTTATGAAAAATATCGTCGCTATTGCTTGTGGAATTACCCACGGAATGGGTGCTGGAGATAACTTCCAGGCTGTTATGGTCTCCAATGCAATGGTTGAAATAAAACAGTTTGTAAGCGCCATTTACCCAGCTGAAAGGGATATGGCTGCTTCCGCGTATTTGGGAGACTTATTAGTCACCGCTTATTCCCAATTTAGCCGAAACCGGACGTTTGGAAATATGATTGGGCGGGGTTACTTGGTAAAAACAGCTCAAGTTGAAATGAAAATGATTGCAGAGGGTTACTTTGCAGTACAATGTATTTATGAAATCAATAAAAAGTGGCAGGTTGATATGCCTATCACCGAATTTGCCTACAAAGTTCTCTATACCAATCAATCGTTAGAACAAAGCTTTGCTATCCTCAAATCAAAACTTCGTTAAGACGTAAAAAAAGGGACTCATTCTTCAAATCAGTCCCTTTTTTGTACATATTTGAATATTAGTGGTTCACTCCACCAGGCCCATGTACATGTCCGTGGTCTAATTCTTCAGCTGTAGCAGCACGAACACCAATAATTTTGCCATCAAAGTGCATTTCTTTCCCTGCTAATGGATGATTAAAATCAACGATTACATACTCCTCTCCTATATCTGCAATTCTACCCGTAATTGGTTCATTTTCTTCATTATTAAAAGGAACAAAATTACCGATTTGTAAAATATCTTCCGCAAGTTGTCCGTCAACCATAAATATTTCTTTCGGAAGATTCACGATGGCTTCTACATCAACATCCCCGTATCCGTCTTGTGACTCAATGGTAAAATGAAACGAATCGCCCGACTTCAGTCCACGTAATTTTTCTTCAAAAACAGGAGGTAAACCACTCATTCCATGAATAAATACCATCGGATCGTCCTCACCGACAACCTCTACAATCTCCATTTCGTCTTGATTATCCTCCTCTGCATCTATATAAAGTTCGTATGTCAACGATACGACGGTGTTTTCAGCGATTTCCATCTGTTTGCTCTTATTTAATTGATTAATTTTGCAAACCTACAAATTATTTTTTTTACTTTATTCAACCGAATGAAATACCTCCTCCCCTTTCTATTCCTCGGATTAGGATTTGCGCCCGCGTGGGCTCAAAAGAAAAATAGCACGTACAATTATTTCATCAAGCGAGCAACTTCCACTATCAAAGTAGATGGGCAACTCGATGAACAAGCGTGGAAAGATGCGTCTGTTGCAAGTAATTTTTGGCAAATTCAACCCATGGACACTTCACGAGCAATTGTAAATACTGAAGTGATGCTTTGTTACGATGATAAGAACATCTACGTAACTTTCATTAATTACAACAGAAAAGAAGGGGGTAAATACGTCGTTGAATCCATGCGGCGTGACTTTAACTTTGGTAGAAATGACAACGATTTGCTATTTATCGATACATTTGAAGATTTAACCAATGGTTTTTCATTTGGCTCCAATGCCATGGGTGGGCAATGGGACGGTTTGATGGCGAACGGTGGTTCAATCAATTTAAGTTGGGATAATAAATGGCAGTCTGAGGTAACTTACGATGAAGATAAATGGATTTGGGAAGCTGCGATTCCTTTCAAAACATTACGCTACAAAGAAGGAGTACAAACTTGGGGAATAAATTTTAGTCGATTGGACTTAAAAACAAATGAAAAATCTAGCTGGGCACCCGTTCCTCGCCAATTTCCATCTGCAAGTTTGGCTTATACAGGAAATCTAATTTGGGACGTTCCTCCACCAAAACCAGGTTCAAATGTATCTATCATTCCGTTTGTAACCGCCAACCAACAACGGAATTTCGCCAATCAAACCCCAGGCACGCGTGATTTTGACTTTGGGGTGGATGCAAAAGTCGGATTAACATCCGCTCTCAATCTGGATGTAACTGTAAATCCTGACTTTTCACAAGTTGAAGTAGATGTACAACAAACTAATTTAGATCGTTTTGAATTATTTTTCCCTGAAAGAAGGCAATTCTTCTTGGAAAATGGAGATATTTTCAATGACTTTGGATTCAGTAATCTCCGGCCCTTCTTTTCACGTAGAATTGGCTTAAATTCCCCCATTAAGTACGGTGGGCGAATCAGTGGAAAGTTAAATCCCAATGTACGAATTGGTGTTTTACACATGCAAACAGGGGAAGACGAAAAACAAACTCCGGGCTCTCATTATTCTGTCGTTTCCTTGCAAAGAAAAGTTTTCAAACGCTCATTCATATCGGGTATCTTTGCTAATCGCCAGACGGCTGGAATAAATGAGAATCCTATTTCAAGTACCTCTTTAGCAGACTTTAACCGTACGCTTGGTCTTGAGTACAATCTAGCATCGTCTGATAATATTTGGACAGGAAAAGCTATGTATCTCAAAACATTTTCCCCTTTGTCTGCCACCTCATCTTCTATTTTAGCTGGACAACTCAGATACTCTGCCCGCCAATGGAACTACGGCGTAAAAATTGAACAAGTTGGGGATGGCGTACAAGCAAATGAGATGGGATTTGTAAGACGAAAAGACTATGCTTACATTAGTCCAGAAGTTGGTTACCAATTTTTTCCGAAATCAAACTTTATCGTTAGCCATGGTCCGCGTGTTCGATTGAATTATTATTTCGATAAAGAAGTAACGCAGCAAATAGAGAACGAAAAAGTATTCATTTACTCCCTAAGTTTCTTGAACCGGAGTGAGCTATTTATGTGGTTAGCAACGGATTACGTGAAATTATTAGCTCCGTTTGACCCAACTAATTTTACGGGTCAACGAATTGAAGCAGGTACAGAACACAGCTGGTCTGCCATTGGTGGAAATTTCACATCTAAACCAAAAAGTTTATTCACCTACTCTTTATCAAGCCGTTATGGAGGATATTATGGAAATGGGGACAGATTAAATATTAATGGACAACTGGGTTATCGTTTGCAACCTTACGCCGCAATTTCGTTCAATGCTGATTACAACCAAATTAAATTCGGAGAGGATTCACGTCTTCCGGAATTATTGAAAAACTCTCAATATAACCTCATACTGATTGGTTCTCGGACTGACATCACCTTGAGTAATAAATTATTCTTCACGAATTTCGTTCAGTTCAATAACCAAACAAATAATGTAAATCTGAACACACGTTTGCAGTGGAGATATAGCCCAGCATCTGACCTCTTTTTGGTGTATACAGACAATTATCTAGCAGATACTTGGCAAGTTAGAAACCGCCAATTGGTACTTAAATTTACTTATTGGTGGAATTTATAAATAAGTAGAAACAGGTAAAACAGCGAAATCATATCCTTTGACTTGGGCTTCTTCAATGAGCGCAGGAAGCATAATTTGGAGTTTGGGCCATGCTTGTTCGCTATCATGAAATACAAAAATGGCACCTGGTTGTATTCCTTTACTCATTTCTTTTAAAGAACGTTCTATCGAAAAAGACGCCTCGTAATCTTGTGTCAGCATAGACCATAAGACAAGTGAATGTGTCTTTTTCAGTTGAACGAATTGTTTGTAAGTCATTTTTCCGAACGGTGGGCGAAAAAGAAATGTATTTTCATGCAAGATTTCCTTCAAAACTGCATCGGTTTGTTCTACCTCTGCGCAATATTTTTGTGTTGAGACACGCCAACCATGAACATGTGTAAAGGTATGATTCCCAATCAAATGACCTTGTTTTTTGATAGCAAGAAGTTCATTTTTATTTTGTACGGCGTTTTCCCCTATGACAAAAAAACTTGCTTTCGTTGCATACTTTTCTAGGATGGCAAGAATGAACGGTGTAGAAACAGGATTTGGACCGTCGTCGAAGGTCAAATAGAGACAAGGCTTTTTTGTTTTAATTTTCCAATAGATAGACGGAAAAAACAAGGAAGCCAAGGGGGTATAAACATGAAAATAGAATGATTTGAGCAGCTTCATTTTACGTCAGTGAACGGTCTTTCCAAATATATGAGGATTTTTTTTGAGCGATGATTCCAAAGAAAAGAACATAAAAAGGATAAATTACCTGAACCAAAGGAATAAACAGAATTGCTCTTTTTTTCTTCAAAAATTGCAGAATAAATGTGAGGAAAATCCCTTCTAAAATCCATCGACTACCTAAAAACAAGCTTCCAATCCCCCAAAATCCATATAATAATCCATTGATTAGTAGATAAATAGAAGAAACATTTACCCAAAATACAAAGATAGCTAATACGGTTGGAAGAAGTGATTGATACTGTTTCCATTTACTTGCCCAACGCTTTCTTTGGTGGTAAAAAGAGGCCCAGTTCTGGTGAGCGGCTGTCTCAACGATGGCATCTTGATTTTTGATAAAAAAGAATTTTTCGGGAAAATGACTTGCCATTTTGTGGAGTAAAAATTCATCATCTCCAGATGCAATTTCTTCATTTCCTTGATAGCCCTTCACGGCATTGAAAGCCTCTTTTGTATAGGATAAATTTGCTCCTGAACACATATTTGGTTTTTTTATGGCAATCGCACAAGCACCTGAACCAATCAAACTTGCAAACTCAACGACTTGCATCCAAGTACTTATTTTAGTAACCAAAGGAGAAAAATTGGGAGAGGAAAAGGTAACTGGCCCTGCAACAAATACAGCCTTTGTCTTGGAATAGAATTGCGCGTAAGCCTCAATCCAACGAGGTCCTACACGGCAATCTCCATCAGTTGTCAGAATAATTGTTCCTTCTGCTTCGGCTACTCCTTGTGTAAGTGCCTGTTTTTTAGGGGAATACCTTGAGAACGGGGTAGGAATTGGTTGGATAAGCCGAAGGGGAAATCGAGCTTGGGGCATGAAAGAACGAACAAGTGAAGCCGTTTCATCGGTTGAGTAATCATCCAAGACAATGACTTCAAACTGGCTTGGTGGCAAAGATTGTTTATTCAAATCTTCTAATAAAAGCCGTATTGTTGCAGCTTCATTCCGAACAGGAATTAGTACAGTTATTTTTTCTTGAAAAAGATAATTATCCGTTTTTTGGCTTAAGTTACCCATTGATAACCAGACAATTAGTACATAAATTAAGGAAAAAACATAGACAAAAAGAGGAATGAAAACAAGAACTAGTTCCATGATTTTCTTTGTTGGTACAACCATAAAATTCCACCAATGACAACAGGAAGGAGGATATTCAGTATCCAAACTAACCAAACACAGATGGTAATCAAAAGCCAATCTACACCTAAAAATCCAAAAAGATATACGGCAGCTACTTGTCTACTACCCAAATCGCCCCAGATATTCACCCAAGAACCGATTGTCTTCACCAAAAAAATACACTGAATGACAGGGATTGAGACTAGCAAAGGAAGCGAAATACCACAAAAATGGAGACACCAAACAAATTGGATTGTAAAAAGGAAACTCCGAATAATGGTAAGTATGGTGAGCGAACTACGTCGAGCAATAGACAGTGATTCAATGACTTTGAGCCAGGAAAGAAAAGACGGAAGCGTAGGCCAAAAATGAACAATCAGAAGTAAAAACCAACAAAAACTTACGAAGTAAAGCCAGTCTGCGATGTAATTCAACGCAGGGTTATTCATCCATTCTGCAACAAAAAAAGAGGCTGGTAGCGCCGCGCCAAACGTTACTAAATTTTGTAACGAACTTGCATACAGATTAATAGAAACGATTTTTTGTTTCACATCGTGAGGCCAACTTAGACTTCTACCGAGAAAATCACCGATATTTCCAGGAGAAATAGCACCAAAAAAGGAGCCTTTTAAAACTTGCTGACATGCTGATTTCAGTGAAATTTTTTGAATTGAGTCAACGGCAATTTTCCATTTATAAATTTCAAGCCACCAATTTATTAGGCTTAAAATAAGTCCTCCAAATAGCCAAGCAGACCATTGGAACACTGAATAACGGCTAAGAAAAGTTCGAAGAGTTCGAACATCTATTTCTTGTTGACTAACGAAACGATACAAAAGGATTAGAATCAGACAGAGTATTCCTATCTTTGTAATGGATAAAACGTATCTAAAAAACGGGGCAATTATAAGACTTTTAATCATTCATTTTGGATAAGCATAACACAAAGATAGGTGAAAAAATCATTTTAGGTGTAGATCCAGGCACTCGTGTTATGGGCTATGGGCTTATTTCGGTGCAAGGGAACAACCTTTCACTCCTACAATATGGGGTTCTTCGGTTAGAAAAATTAAGTTCTCACGAATTAAAACTCAAGCGAATTTTTGAGCGGATTACGCAATTAATTGAAGAATATTTGCCTGATGAAATGGCCATTGAAGCACCATTTTACGGAGAAAACGTCCAATCGATGCTTAAATTAGGTCGTGCCCAAGGTGTTGCCATGGCAGCAGCTTTAGCAAGAGAAGTATCTATCGTCGAGTACTTGCCCAAAAAAGTAAAACAGTCTGTGACAGGAAACGGAAATGCCTCCAAAGAACAGGTAGCCTATATGTTAGAACATCTATTCAAACAAAAATTAGAGCGTGAATTTTATGATGCGACAGATGCAGTTGGTGTGGCAGTTTGCCATTATATGCACGGCAAAACCAAGGCATTGACGGGTAATAATTCAAAGAATAAAGGATGGGCTGCCTTTGTTTCTGAGAACCCTGAAAGACTTAAATAGTACTTTAAACCATTCTTAAAATCAGTTGAAATTCATTCGCTCCAATAAATAGAATTTTAAATCAGTTAGTTTCCAGCTAAAACGACGTACATTTTCTGTAAAAATGTCGTTATTTTGCTGAAAATACCGCAAATAAATCCATGCGTCGCATTATAAATTTATATTCATTTATAGGTATAAGTGGTCTTCTTGGCCTTCTTTTTATTGCTTCTACTCCTCCTGAAAACACATATCGAACGCTCCGCCAAGACAGTTTTCAAGCGGGTGAAAAATACCATTATAAGATCAAGCTTAGTTTTATCCCCGTGGGTGAGGCAGACGTTTCTGTACATCCATCTATCTTTACATTGAATAATAGACCTTGTTATCGTGTCAATGTTTTAGGACGCACGACGGGGCTTTCTGACTATTTTAAGGTTCGGAATACCTATCGCTCTTTCGTTGATACCGCCGCTATTCTTCCACATCGTTTTGTATTTAGTGCACGTGAGAGAGAATACAAAAAAGACCAAGTATTGGATTTTGATCACAAACGGCACCAAGTCATTAGTACAGAAAAAGAAGAAGAGAAAACGTTCCAAGTACCTACAAACGTGCATGACCTCATTTCGGGCTATTATTATTTACGCACGTTGGATTACAAGAAATTGGCGAACGGGCAGATTATCTCATCACCTGTATTTTTTGATGGAGAATTATACAATATGCGTGTAAAATATGCAGGAAAAGGAGAAGTAAAAACCCGATTTGGACGCATAAAAGTCATCAAACTAACCCCTATTTTACCTCCAAACAAACTATTTGATGGAGAAAATGGAATTCGTGTTTGGGTTTCGGATGATAAAAATCGTGTCCCCGTAAGATTAGAAGTTGATTTTAAAATCGGTGGAGCAAGTATGGAATTAGATAATTACAGCGGTAACAAACACGCTTTTAACTGGATTTAACCGAATGTTTTTGGTCCAAAATGCTGTTTTTCACAGTCCAAGTAATTCGTTCTGAAAAGGGTGTAACACGTTCGTTACATCCTTTTTTTTGACAGACTTGGCAAGATAAAGGCAAACATCCATCTGTATGTATAAATAATTCTACATCTTTACCAAAACGAGCCGTGACTAGCTCATTTATCGCTTCTAATTCATCATGTGCTTGCTGAACAGTAAAGTACCAAGGAAGCGTTAAGTGGCAGTCAATGTGTAGATTACTACCATATTTGATGATGCGGAGATTATGAATATCTATCCAATTTTCTTTTCTATTTTTTTCCAGCATATCCACCAATTCACCCAAAAGCGTAGTATCTGCTTCATCCATGATACCTGCCACCGAGTCACGAAGAATTTTATACCCGGTGTAAATAATCATCACTCCAAAGCCCATAGCAACTGCACTATCAATCCATTGCAAATCAGTCACTAATAAAAGAAATAATCCAAACATAATACCAAGCGTGGAATACGTGTCGGTTTGAAGGTGTTTTCCACTTGCTATCAACGCCAATGAATTAGACTTTTCTCCTTGTTGAATTGCCAGTTTCCCTAAAATAAAATTAGCAACAGCCGTTCCCCCAATCAATAAAAGGCCCACATCAAGTTGGTGAACTGGACTTGGATTTTGCCATTTGAGGATGGATTCGTACATAATAATTACGCCCGCAATGGAGATCAACGAACCTTCAACGGCTGCTGATAAAAACTCCACTTTTCCGTGTCCGTACGGGTGATTTGTATCTTGAGGTTGAGCAGAAAGATAGAGACTATATAATCCTACAAAACCACTAATGACGTTAATCGTGCTTTCAAGCGCGTCCGTCAGGATAGCAACAGAGGAAGTCATGTACCAGGCTATCAACTTGACTATAAATAAGATAGACCCAATAATGACTATTATTTTCTGAAATTTGTAATTTTGTTGTGCTGCGTTCATAGGGCAAAACTACAAACTATTGGGCGTTAATCCATGTAGCGATTCGGGTATTCCATTCGGCTTGTTGCTCAGTTCGCTGCCCGTGTGAGGTCTCTGAATCATATTGTTTCTGTAATTCATTCATCTTTTGATATGAAGACAAATAAGCACGTTGAATGGCGCTGCTCCAATCATCTGGCGAGGAATACGTGGGCAATGCGCGAACCGTTTCCTTGAACAATTGCAAACAATAATGGGCAATTCGGAAATGTGTTTCTTCGTGTGCCAAACTATATGCATTTCGCGTGGATGCCTTGACCCACGACATGCCCCGAACCATGTAGGATTTCCCTTTAATGGTGATGAAAAGCGTGTAATCTTCTATTTTCATTTGCATATCGAAAGCTAGGCTAACGAAAATTTCAGCACCAAACGAGCTAGTGAACTTGGGAATAGCTTTAAAGTCCTCCCAAGTGATTTTTTTCACCGGAAAATAAAGTGTGTCTGCATCTTGTGTGGATTCATCTGACAAAAAAATAACCTTTGTATTGCGGATAAATGCTTCCGATTTACCGGCATTCAGCGCTAACCAATCGTCCCGATACGAACGTATTTTTTCTGGAATTTTAGGATAAAATTTTTCAAAAAAGGTTGAAAAATACATACCCAATGAACGTTCGTATTTTAGCGTATGATTTCCTGTAAAGACAGAAAGCGTATCGCCCTCCTCTGTGATTTTCAACCAAGTATAACGCCAATAAACCGTCCCACTGACCCTATCTTTTTTTTCGAACTCAGACAAAGAAAAATCATCTAGGCGAAGTAATAGAGGTTCCCCTTTACCAGACTCATTGGCTTTCAGATAACCCAAGATATACTCCCCAATTTTGCGTTGCGCTTGATTATTGAGAATCCCTTTGGGACGAATGGCAGCTGCTTTACCTTGGATGCTTTTTGTATAACAAATAGGAGATTGTTGAGCTGAAATACGAAAAGAAAAAAGTAGAAAAAAAAGAAAAAAGAGACGGAATGGCATAGTAATCAATGATTTAGAAAAAGATAGGATGTCCCGATTGTGTAAAACAACCTATTAGATTTAGTAAAAAAACGTATCTTTGAAACCAAGGTGTATATTTCTATTCAATGAAACAGCTCAATCTACCTCAAGTCATCATCGAATTTCTCAAAAAAATAGGAAAAGACAACGTTTTGTTGGGCTTCATCGTTTATTTTTCTCTATGTGCACTATCAACTTCAGCACAAGAAACCCAGTGGGCAAGTAAAGTGGAAGAGGTCTCATCGGAGAAGGTTAATTTTCAATTTCCCACGCATAATAAGGCAATTCAGATATTGGGGAGACCGAATAGTGTACCGCCCAAAAATAGTCAAATTGGTTTAGCTTGGATGCCCAATGGGGCTAATTTTGACAAGGATTATATACGTGTTGGTTTTGCAAAGCCCATGTATGTTCAACAAATTATTATTGCTGAAAACTACAATCCAGGGGCTGTTTCTCATATTTATTTATACGATACACAAGGAGTAGAACATCTCGTTCACACCAATACCTTGCCTGCACCAAAAACAGGGAGATTATGGCACGTGAAAATACCACAAACGGATTATTTGGTTAAATCTGCCAAGATAATTGTGTCACATGCCACTGTAAAAGGCTACAAACAAATTGATGCTATTGCCATTTGTGACCACCAAGAACAACTTTCACAAGTCATACATTTGGTGAAGGAATTTCCCATAAATATCAAAAAAGAGAATTTGGGGAAAAATGTAAATTCCAAATTTGGGGAAGTCGCCCCTATCATTTCACCCGATGGGAAAACGCTCTTTTTCACACGGATTAATCACCCGGAAAACATAGAAAATCCCGCAAAACAGGACATTTGGAGTGCTAAACAAGTCAAAGATAACGAGTGGCTTTTGGCAGAGAACGTCGGAAAACCCGTCAATACAGGTGATGACAATGCTGCTGCCGCGATTTCGGCGGACGGAAAAACCTTGTATGTATTAAACGTCTATAAACCAGATGGCTCGCTTGAACTTGGGCTATCTAAAACACATAAACAGCGCCTGACCTGGACGTTTCCAGAAAAAGTAGAAATTGAAGATTATTACAGTGAGTCCAATTATACAGAGTTCGCTTTTTCGCCCAATGGGCATTTTTTACTTTTGGCACTCAAGCGAAAAGAGGGACATGGCGCAAAGGATTTGTACGTTTCACGCCTAAAACGTGACGGGACTTTCAGCGCACCCATTAATTTGGGAAATAAGGTAAATACCGCCATGGACGAGGGCTCGCCTTTTTTGGCGGCAGACAACCGAACGCTCTTTTTTACATCGGACGGACATGCGGGTTATGGCAGTGGCGATATTTTTTTAACACGACGATTGGATGAAACGTGGGCAAATTGGAGTGAACCTGAAAATCTAGGTCCCGCTATCAATACCCCTCGGTGGGACGGTTACTTCACGATTCCAGCCTCTGGGGACTTTGCGTACATGAGTTCTGAAGAAGAGTCATTTGGTAAAGAAGATATTTTCCGTATTCGATTATTCGACAGTATCAAGCCAGATCCTGTTGTCTTGATGCATGGGTCTGTTTTTCGAGCGGGGACATTTGATAAAATTCCTGCAACGGTACGTGTCGTTCCTTTATCTGATACTACTTCTCTTTCTTATCAAGCCAAATTTGACCCAGAAACGGGTGATTATAAACTTATTATGCCTGTTGGCAAATCGTACAGGTTGGTGGTAGAAGCAGATGGTTATCATACCAAAAGTGAATTATTTGATACAGAGGAAGACAAAACATACCGCGATGTAGCTCGGAATTTCCAACTAAATCCATTAGAAATTGATCAAAAAATCATTCTTGAGAGCGTTTATTTTGACCAAAGTGAATATATCCTCAAAGAGGAATCATTTTCTGAATTAAACCGCATAATCAACCTTCTTCAGAACAATCCAACGATGGAAATTCTTTTGGAAGGGCATACTGACAACCAAGGAGATATGCTTCTGAACACGAAACTTGCTAAAAATCGGGTTGAGGCTGTAAAAACGTATATTTGTGAGAAAGGAGAGATTGCTGCAACCCGAGTTCACATCAAATCTTGGGGGCCTGCACGCCCTATTTATAGCAATGCCTCTGAGGAAAGTAGAAAGAAAAACAGACGCGTTGAGTTTTCCATTGTAAAAATGTGAGTAAATTTGGCATTTCCTTAATCAACCCATTCTTCAAATAGCCCCAATTTGTTCCTTTATTATGACGAAACGTTTCCTTTTCATCTGCTCTCTACTCATCCTAGCTGCCTTACCTCGTGTGTGGAATCTAGGGAAATACAGTCTTTTTGTGGATGAAAAATATACGTTACTCAATGCGCAAGGCATCTGTGTTGGGGGTAGTAACCAACCAGAATTACAAACAACAGGCTATTTTACGAATCAAGATTTCTGGAAAACACGATCTGCTAAAGATTATTTCGAAGCTGTTGCTCGCTCTGATTTTGGTACACACATTGTCTATAACTACCTCCTCCATGCCTGGACAATTCCGTTCGGCTATTCAGATGCAGCTATGCGTTCACTCAGTGTTTTATTGGGCTTGGTAGCTATTTTTCTTGTTTATCATTTGGTAAACAACTATTTAAACAATACCTATATTGCTTATTTCGCTGCACTTCTAGTAGCTTTTGACCCACTGATGGTCACGCTTAATCGCATTGCACGCTCCTACTCGCTTTCTTTTGTTTTACTTCTTCTTGCGACACTTATTTTCTTAAAAATCACAGAAAAGGAGCGAATTGACAAAAGTAAAATCGCCTTAATTGCCCTCTATACATTGCTCGTTGCGCTGTCTATCCTCAACCATTACCTAAACTTCTTGCTCCCACTTGTTCATGGTATTTTATTCATAAGCATGAATAGAAACGCCAAAGAATGGGGACTTATGGCTTTGGCAGCAGCTACAGTTTCCGGAGTTTTACTTTGGTGGATTCAGGCAGGCGGTGGACAATATTCCTTGAAATTCTTAGCAGATAAGAATGCCTTGCATTATCAATTAGCTCAACTTCCTCCAGAGAAAAACCCTATGCGTGGAACTGCCGACCCAAGCACGTTTCAACATGTTTTTACCAAAGCAACAGGTTTGTTTTTTGATTTATCCATCGTTGGAAATCGTCTATTTGAATTTCTGAAAGGAGTGAAGAATGTATTAATTAGCTTCTCTATAGGACTTATTCTGACCTTTTTTGCCCTTCAGAAGCTCCATTTTTCCAAATTTATACATCTTTCTCTGTTACTTGGAGTTCTCTTATCGGGTAGCTTTTTCTTTATTGGTCCTTTTTATAAGCTATTTTTTTCCAGTGCCTTTTTTCTTTTTCTATTTCTTGCTTTAGAATCATTTTATCAGAAATATCAACAAGGTACACAGACTTCAAAATACTTTTTAGCTAGTGTGGCTTTATCTGTGCTACTTCCTTTACTCTACATTATTTTCGATGCATTCAAAAGCGGACATACAACTGCTTTGTCTCAGCGTTACATCGGTTTTTCATCTCCTTTTATGGCTATATTTATAACTTTCGCCTTTCTCAAATATTTGCAATATCCCAAATGGACACAGTTGATGGGAATTAGTTTGCTATTTTATCAAGGCATACAAACCTACCGAGATATTCAATCCATTGTTTTAGATACATCCCCGAAATATACTTTTTTTAGTGAACCACGCATTCCGAATCCGTACATGCAAATAGCAGAAAAGGTAAATAATCTGTATGAAAAAGGCGATACCTTATTGATTCCAAACAGAAACGACGGTTTGTACGCTGGATTCGTCTCGGAAGATGCCCTTAAGATTGAGGATGCACAGTATGTAAACATGTATCTATCCAAAAATAAAACCATTATTCAACGAATTAACCTCTCCGAACCTGACTTATTCATATTAAAAAAGGCAGATGGAAGTCAGCAAATTTTATTTGATTTTGAGGGAAGAAAATACCGCTATTAATTATGTCAGAAATAAAAAAAATACGCATTGTCACACCACTGTTCAATGATTGGGAGGCCCTGAATCTTCTTCTTGCACAAACAGCGGATATTTTCAGAGACCTACCATTTCAACTGCATTTCGTTGTAGTAAATGACCGTTCGTCCATTTCTACGCCTAGTTTAGTTGTTCCTTCAGGATTAAAAGTAGAAATCATTCATCTGATTCGAAATATTGGGCATCAACGCGCGATTGCCGTCGGTCTTTCTCATCTCGCACAATCTTCTGAATATGACTATGCTGTTGTCATGGACTCTGACGGGGAGGATAAACCGGAGGATATTCTGTTATTAATTGAAAAAGTAAAGTCTGAGGGCGAAAAAATCATCTTTGCGGAGCGTCAAAAAAGGTCAGAAAGCTTTTCATTTAAAGCATTTTATCTAGTTTACAAGCTCATATTTAAAATCCTGACAGGTCGAGTTATCTCTTTTGGCAATTTTAGTCTCATCCCCCAACCCATGGTAAAAAGACTTGCCTTTTTATCTGAAATATGGAATAACTATCCGGGAGGAATCATTCGTTCGAGATTGCCTTTTTCATCTGTTCCAATCAATCGCGGTACACGCCTAGCAGGTGAATCTCGCATGAACTTTGTTTCACTTATTTTACATGGCATGAGCACGATTTCTGTCTTTCTAGATACGACTGCTGTTCGTATTCTATTGTTTGTCAGTATCATGATCAGTTGTTCTTTCATTGGTTCAATCATCGTGCTTTACCTCAAATTTTTCGCAATGGCAGCAACACCAGGTTGGGCTTCATCCTTAATTTTAGCTTTCTTTATCATTTTTTTACAAGGGTTTTTCATTTCTTTGTTTATTCTTTTCATGGTTCTCAATACAAGAACCAATAATAATTTCATTCCTTTAAAAGGATATGAAATGTTCATTGAACACATTGAATACCTCAACTCATGAAAAAACAGCTTTACCCTTACTTACCCTATGTATGGTATAGTTTAGCCCTACTCCCTTTGTTTGTACTTGGTAGTCTTTTTCAAAAATATGCCATCAATGTACCACATTGGGACGACCACGCTCTCAAAGCGTTTATACTTTTTTGGGAGGAATCAGGTTCCCTTTGGCAGAATCTTGAAAAACTTTTCAGCCAACATAATGAGCACAGAATCGTATTTACACGATTAGTCACTTTCTTTATTTATATTTTCAAGGGAACTATCGACTACAAATCCATGATGATTGTAGGGAATCTTACCTTACTCGGTACGTATTTCGTTTGGTTTAAATCAACCATAGGATTGTCTGATATTCGGACTATTTTACTCGCTATTGGCTCTCTTCTTTTATTTACATTTGGACTCTACGAAAATTTTTATTGGGGAATGGCCTCTCTCCAAAACTTTGGAGTTATCTTTTTTGCCTTTCTTTCGTTTTTCCTATTCTCCTTCCAAAAAGTGAGCCTTCCTGCCAAGGAACCTACACGAGATATTTACTTTATTCTCGCACTTTTCTTCGCTTTTACGGCTGTATTCACAAGTGGGAATGGGCTCATTGTTCCAATCATCGGAATGCTCATCTTACTTTTTCAACAAAGGTTCAGACATTTAGCTATCGCAGCAGGCATTACATTTATTATTTTCTTCTTTTACTGGCTCACCTTTGAGAGTCGCACCGACCTAAACCAGTCTATTCCAGATAAGTCACTGAGCGATATTCTCTACCGTACACTACTACTTTCGGGTTCTCTGACAGATACTTTAGAGATATTTCCCCAAATTCGGAACGGCATGAGTATTTTAGTTGGCACAATTGCCTTACTCATAGCTGTATTTTTCTGTTTACGACTGCCCTACCAAGCACTTCTGCAAAAATACAAACCCATTCCCCCAACTTACCTACTACTTGCCGCCATGGCGCTGTTCGTCATCGGGACCATCCTCGGAACGGTTCTAGCCCGATTTGCTTACGACAGTTCCATCTTGTTTACCAGCAAGTACAAGATATATTCGAATCTACTCGTACTTATTTCTGGAACGATGTTGCTGCATCTTTTGCCTATTCAATTCCGAGAAAAAACAGCTTTTACGCTTGTTGCATTGGCTGCTCTTACATACATCAACAGCTATATCGCCGATAAACGTTTTCACCTCTATACATACCAAGACCGTATAGTAGAATTAGGAAACCTATCCCGTGATAAAAATGCCACAACTATTTCTCCTCTTCTGCAAAGCATTTATAAACGTCCGAATTTATGGATTAATCAACCGCTACATTTTGGGAATGCCCCTGTTTATTCCAAATGGATTGATTCTGTGCAAATCAACGCAGAAGATATTCAATATTTTGAATTTGGGGATAGCTTGTATAGTACACCTGAAGGGCAATTTGACGCTGCCTTTTTAGTACTCCGCTCCGATAGTATCCTTCGCTTTTTTCCGATGTACCGCGCCGTTCACCCTAACCCTGTGAAACGTCTTTTTTCGCATTGGTCTAGCTCACTTTCAGCAGAAGTCAGTCGCGTAAATTTTCCGTCTGGTATTTATGAAGCCTATGTTTTATTGAAAAATGGTCACGAAGAAACTTTGCTCAATACGCAAAAGACCATCCGGATTATGGGTATTCGTAAACCAGAAGAATACGCCACCAAAAACTGGTAAACAAACATGTCATTATCCTATATAAAACCCCTTGATGGGATTCGTTTTCTTGCTGTTACCCTTGTTTTGCTTGATCATTGGTCGGGAGATAATATGGGGTTTCCTGCTGGTTATTTAGGCGTTTGTCTTTTTTTTGTGCTAAGTGGATTTCTTATCACGCGCATTTTACTCCAAGCGAAACACAAAGATGACCAAAAAGGTGTTTCTCATACGGCATCCATTAAACGCTTTTTTATTCGTCGAACAATTCGCATCTTTCCGCTGTATTACCTCACTCTTTTGTTTCTGTACTTAGCGGATGTTCCACCGATTCGTGAAAAAATCTTGTGGCTTATCTCCTATTCTGCCAATATATATATGGCTTTGAACGCCACTTGGCTGGGTAGCTCAGACCACCTTTGGTCTTTGGCTGTGGAAGAACAATTTTATCTCTTTTTCCCGTTCTTGATTTTCTTTTTACCATTCACACGACTTTCGCGGCTTTTCCCTGCGCTGGTTGTCTTTTCAGTTGCATTACGTGCCTACTTCTTTTACACAAACGCCTCCTGGATTGTCCCGTATGTACTCGTTTTTACCTGCCTAGATGCCTTCGGATTGGGCGCTTGGCTTGCTTGGTTGCAATGGACAAAAAACCAGCAAGCTGAAAAAATCTTTTCTTCCGTTTACACACTTCTGATTAGTTTACTCGCATACATCGGCTTGTTATTATTTGAAAAAAACAGCCAGCTAGAACCACATAATGAACTGATTGTCGTCTGGTTACGCCTTTTTGAATCTATTTTATCTGTAAGTTTGATAGGCTATGTTTCTTGGGGAATACCCAAAAAATCAACTTCTTTCGCATCTATTTTGGAGAAGCTTTTACTATTTCCTTTGTTCGTATATATTGGTAAAGTAAGTTATGGAATTTATATTTTCCACAATTTCGTGTACAATACATACCATACGCCTGCAAGTCACCCGACAGCGCGACTTCTTGGGCATATTCATCAAGCTTTGCCTTGGTTTCAGTCGTCTTGGCTTTTTTCTTTTTTCTTATTTTATGCCATTACGCTACTTTTAGCCAGTATTTCTTGGTATTTATTCGAAAAACCGATTAACCGTTGGAAAGATAAATTTACCTACGAATAAACGCGGTCTTTCCATTCTACTTTTGTCGGTAAAAGCAAATTGACTCCTTGTAAAAACCAACTAATACACAGATAAAACGGAAATAAAAAGACAAAAGGCAAGTATCCCCAAAGACGTAATAAGCCAATTTCTAGACTTGTTAGAAACGTATGAAAAAGAAAATATCCAAAAATAAATTGACTTGTTTCCTTGGGAAAAAAGAATCCACAAATCAATAAAATCGGGAAAAGTAAAATCTGAAGACTCGCTGGAACCAACAGGAAGGTTTTTGATGATAAAGCCCCTTGAAGCCAACGTTTTCTCTGTTTGAAAAAATGAGTGGGCGGCTGCGTAAAAGCTAAAATATCTTGGTGAAACAAATGAGCAAACGCAAACCCTTTGGCAATAATTTCTTTATATAACGCGTAATCCTCCACAATAGAAAAACCAATTTGGGTATAACCACCGACAGCCTCCCAGGCTTTTCGGGTCACAGCCATATTATTTCCCATGCCCGTACTCGGGATTTTTACATGCCCCAATACGTGCATCACAGATAAAACAGACAGCCATTCCAAGCCTTGTAATACACTAAAAACAGATGTACTTTTCACGACCGACATGCCTACCACCACACCTATTTCCGGTTTTTTAAATCCAGTTAACATACCTTTCACCCATTGGTTTGGTAACTGCATGTCAGCATCCGTAAAGAAGAAATAGTCGCCAGTAGCTTTTTGCGCTAGAAACTCCAAAATTCGGGCTTTCCCTTGCAAAGGAGAAGGTACCCTTTCATCGATTCGTACATAAAAAAAAGCAGGTTTATCTTCTATAAATGGAAGAATAACCTGCTCCATACCGTCCGTTGAATGATCATCTCCTATCCAGATTTCAAGTTTTTCTGTGGGATACTCCAAGGAAGCAAGCGAATGTAAAACGTCTAAAATAAATACCTTTTCATTTCTAGCTGCCAACAGAATACTTACTTTCGGGAGAGAATCGGGCGTAATTTTCATTCTTTATTCCCTTCAAAATCCAACATATATTTTTGTTGTGAGCGGTAAATGAAGGCAAGAATTGCGCTTCCAATCAATGAAAAAATACCTTGGGCAATGGCTAAAATACCGCTAAATGCAACAAACGGAGCTAAAACACTGATACCGAGCCCCGCTAGATAAAACCAAAAACCTTTGCCATTTAGTCCCCACATCATGGCAGCGCCTGCAATGCAAAGTAATGAAGTGAGCATGGCGGAAATGGTCATAGTTTTTACAGCCGAAACAGTCCATTGGGACTCAAACGAATCCATGATGGCAGTAAAACTTTCCTCTTGCTCGGAGTCCAAATCCTGATTTTGCTCCTCTATCACATCGCGTACTTGATCAAAAATAAGCAAGCCTTGCTCAACCTGTGCTTCCGGATTAGAAAATTGCTCAAACGAGGTAAAAAGCTGAAAACCACTGTTTATAAAGGTCAAAACGCATAAAATCGTCAAGGTAATCGGGCGCATACGTTGGTATAGTTTAGAAAGTAAATGTATTTATTTGTTTGAACGAAATATCTTTGATTTCAAAAGGAAAGATACTCGTTTGTATTCATTGGCAAAGTTACATCTCGCATACATAGGAACAAAAAATTATAGTTTGGACGGCTTCTTTTCTTATTCCACGTATTGATAAATGAACGAAAGCCGAACGATTTTTTACAAAATACGAGCATCATCTAAACATACACCACTTGCTTATTTAGTTTTAAATATTGTGTCTGCACGACTTTTTCTACAATCAAAGCGTACTTTCTTCGTTCGATTAATCTTTGTTTTTTGTATATTCAAATGTGATTGTGAGGAGTACTATTCAATTCAACCTTTAAACGAAACCTAATCAATGAAAACAATGGATTACGTCATTATCGGCGCAGGCTCTGCTGGTTGCGTATTGGCCAATCGGCTATCGGCAAGCGGTGAGTTTCAGGTTCTTCTCTTGGAAGCCGGTGAACCAAACACAAAATTCGAGATTCATATTCCTGCTGCCTACGCCAATTTGCATCGCTCTTCCGTTGATTGGCAACTTGCCACCGAACCTCAAGCTCACTTAAATAACCGACAAATCTACCTTCCACGTGGAAAAACACTTGGTGGAAGTAGCTCCACGAATGCTATGGCGTATGTACGTGGAAATGCCGCCGACTACGACGAATGGAACCTACCGGGCTGGAGTTATGCAGATGTTTTGCCTTATTTTAAGAAATCCGAACACAATGCGCAATTTCAGAATGAATACCACGGACAAAACGGCGAATTATACGTCTCCCACGCAGAATCTTTCAGAACCCCGTTTGCAACTGGTTTTGTAGAAGCTTGCCAACAAGCAGGAATGCCCTTTAATGAAGATTATAACGGAGCTTCGCAAGTAGGAACTTCGTATTTTCAGTTTACGATTAAAAATGGACGCCGACATTCGGGTGCAGATGCTTTCTTGAAACCCGTTACAAACCAGCCTAATTTACATATTCGTACACGGGCACAGGTGCAAGAATTGCTTCTAAAAGACCAAACGGTTTATGGAGTTCGTCTTACGAATGGAGAAGAAATTCGGGTAAAAAAAGAAGTCATTCTGTCAGCAGGTGCATTTCATTCGCCTACCATTCTCCAACAATCGGGCATTGGCGACCCCGATGAATTAAAAGCAGCGGGTATTTCTCTCAAACACATACTACCAGGCGTGGGGAAAAATCTCCAAGACCATTTATTTTTCGGAGTCAGTGCGTTAGCGCGTGAACCTTTGGGGCAAAATCATACACTGAAACCTTGGTATCTACTGAAAGGTATGGCAGAATATGCGTTCCAAAAGACGGGGCCTATGTCTGTTAGTCCTTTGGAAGCTGTGGCGTTTGGACACACAGAAAATAAGACTTCGGGAGTCGATTACCAATTCCATTTTATTCCCATTCAGTTGGGCTCGGATTATAGTGTAGATCCATATAATCCAAAAACATACCCAAAAGAAGATGGTTTTTCTATTTTACCGACATTACTGAAACCAGAAAGTCGTGGGTATGTCAAAATTCGAGAAAAGGGAAACATTCATTTTCCAGAGATTCAACCCCATTTTCTTACAAGTGAAAAAGACCGCCAGGTATTGTTGAAAGCGACCAAAATCGCAATGGAGGTTATTCAACAAGAGGCATTGGCTAGATATACAAAGGAATGGATTACACCTCCACTTCGGCAATCGGACGAAGGAATTTGGGAACATATCAAAAAACAAATCGAGACGGTGTATCATCCTGTGGGCACTTGTCGAATGGGAAATACGGCAGATTGTGTGGTGGATACGCAATTACGGGTACACGGTTTGCAAGGACTTCGGATCATTGATGCTTCGATTATGCCTACCATTGTTGCTGGAAATACAAATGCACCTGTATATATGATTGCGGAAAAGGGCGCGGATATGATTTTAGCGAATCCGTAAAAAAGGGTTTATGGTAGGGTATCAATGTGTCAGGTGGCTAACTTAGAGGGAAAGGATATGCATGTATATTCCAAACAATAGTGCATTAAAACGCACTTTTGAGCTAAAAACACAAGAAAGCCAATATAAATACAGAAAATAGTGCAGTTTAATGCTCTTTTTATTGAATTTATATAGATAAATAGTACATTTACATGAAATAATGCTTTATAATGCACTTTTCAGAATTAATAAAAATTATAAAAGAACGTAGAGAGGCTCTACAAGTAACACAAGAGAGATTAGCAGAACTCTCAGGTGTTGGATTGAGAACGTTAAAGCAGTTTGAGAGCGGAAAAGGAAACCCTACGCTATCAACATTGCACAAGCTCTCCGATGTATTGGGTATGGAGATTTGTCTAAAAATCAAGAACGTGACGCAAACGAAATGAGAAAAGCTAAAGTAGTATTCAAGAATGAAGAAGCGGGTATTCTAACCCAACACGATGATGGCTCGTTTTCATTTCGTTATCATGATGACTGGATAGCCAACAGTGATAGACAAAGCATTAGTCTAACTTTACCTAAGACAGAAAAAGAATTTCATTCTAAATACTTATTTCCATTTTTTTTCAATATACTTCCTGAAGGCTCTAATAAACAGGTAGTGTGTAAACACAATAGAATCGATAACGACGACTATTTCGGGCTGCTGATGACAACTGCAAAAAATGATAGTATAGGTGCTGTTAGAATCATTAAACTAGACAATGAATGAGCTTACCAACAATTAAAAATTGTCCAGGCACACTATCTGAAGGTTCTAATACCTTTAGTAAAACAGCATTGAATAGAGTTTTTCAGGGCAAGAAAGTACATCATGTTTTGCCTTACGATTCTCCAGCCTCTAACCGCGAAGTGGATCAACTATTTGAAGAAAATCGCAGCTATATGTCGATATCAGGTGTACAAGAAAAATTTTCTGTATTGCTTGACAAAAACAAGTTGAGGCTTATTCATGAAAATGAACAAGGTACTTACATTTTGAAACCAATACCAAATGCTGGCAAAAAATATGACCAAATGCCTGCTAATGAGCACTTAACTATGCAAATTGCACGTCAGGTTTACCAAATAGAGACTGCAGAAAATGCATTGATATTTTTTAAAGATGGTACACCTGCCTACATCACAAAAAGATTTGATGTAAAAGAGGATGGCTCAAAACTAGCTCAAGAGGACTTTGCATCCTTAGCTAAAAGAACCCCACAGACACATGGAGAACATTACAAGTATCTTGGGAATTATTTAGATTTATTTGAGTTAATGCGTGACTATTTACCAACGTATAAGATCGAAGCACCCAAACTTTTACGATTACTTGTCTTTAATTACCTTTTTTCAAATGGTGACGCCCACTTTAAAAACTTCTCTATACTAGAAACATCTTTTGGAGATTATCGACTGAGCCCAGCTTATGACTTGCTAAATAGCCGTATCCATATAAATGATAAAGACTTTGCATTAGATGATGGTCTGTTACCTAAAAATCTAGCCCAAGGTAAAATCAGTTTACAATTTGCCAAATTAGCAGAGAAAGCTGAAATCAGTGAAAAAATCTTTCAGGAAATGATGACGTTAATGACTTCAAAATCAGATTTAGTTGAGAAAATGGTCGCCGCTTCATTTCTTGATGAAACCACGAAAAGAAATTATTTCCAATCGTTTCAAGGACGTTTAAAACAGCTAACCAAAGCATAAGATATTTTACTCACGAAAAAATTAAAATACCAGTAAATATCAATCAAGCTTAAGTCTCCTCAAACAAAAACATCCCATAAAATCCAACCTCGAGAGATTTATTTTTTAATCTAGAAATTAAGCACTAATGGGAAAGATTACACAATAAAGCGGTAGTCTTTCCCATTAATTTTTATCTTTTTATTGCCTTTTTACTCCTCGTAATCTTACCTCTACTGAATCAAATATATCCTAATTGAAGCTTTTCAAAAAATTAGAAATAAGAGAAGATTAGCTTTGCTCTATCCATACTGACTGCACATTGGTAAACTCACGAAGGCCATACACGCCCAATTCACGGCCATATCCTGACTGTTTCACTCCACCAAAAGGCAAGTGTACATCAGACTTTACCAATTGATTTACAGCCACCACACCGGCTTCCAATGTTGGAGCAATGGTTTTGGCTTTTTCCAAATCTGCCGTCCAAATGGAAGCTCCTAACCCAAATTGCGTATTGTTTGCCAAAGTAATTCCTTCCTTCTCTGTCTTAAAAGAGATTACAGTGGCAATCGGCCCAAAAAACTCTTCTTGAAATGCTATATTCGAAGGCTCTTTGACTTCCAAAATGACGGGTTCAAACTGACAAAAACGCGCCTCTCCCCCAAGTAATTCAATCGCTCCACTCAACTTACTTTCATGCCACTGTCTCGATAAATTGGCAGCTAAATCTGGTCTTGCCAAGGGTCCCATTGTCGTTTGTTCGTCCAGCGGATTTCCCAATCGAATTTCTTTTACCTTTCGAAGCACCTCTTCCAAAAACGCTTCCTTGATTTCCTCGGCAATAATCCATCTTTTGGCTGCAATACATGTTTGTCCAGCATTTTGAAAACGAGACGTCACGGCTGCTTGTGCCGCCACAGCAATATTGGCATCCTTAAATACCACAAATGGGTCGCTTCCACCCAATTCCAATACAGATTTTTTGACGTATTTTCCTGCCAATGCAGCCACCGATGCACCCGCTCTGTTGCTTCCTGTTAGTGTCACACCATGAACAGCTGGATTTGCAATTACGGACTCAATTGCCGGAATATCAATCAAAATTGTTTGATACACCCCATCTAATCCTGCCTCATTCATCAAATCTTGCAGAGCTAATGCACTTCCACAAACATTTGGTGCTGGTTTTAAGAGTACGGTATTTCCTGCCAACATCGTCGGTACGGCAAAACGAAGTGCCTGCCAAAGCGGGAAATTCCAAGGCATAATAGCAAAAATAACGCCCAATGGTGCGTAATTAATGTGACTCGAAAACGCTTGGGTTTGCACGTGCGTTGCCTGCAAAACTTCTTCGGCATGTATTGTATAATACCGAATCATTTGTACACATTTGGCAACTTCAGCGCGAGATTCACGTATCGTTTTACCCATTTCTAGGGTAATTAATTGAGCTAATTTTTCTTCATTTACTGTTAATAAATCAGCTAATGTATTGAATTTATGTGTTTTATCTAGCCAACTTTTCTTTCTCCAATCTTGAAAAACAGTTTCACTTGTTTGTATTTTACCTTCTAACTGTTGGGAAGTGTCCACGGCGTATCTTTCAAGAGTACGGCCATCAAAAGGGTGAACGCTTTCAAAAAAGTGATTCATTTGTTGTGTTTGTTATGATGTGTACCTAGTTAACAAAATAGGTAAGCGTTTTGGTTAGTTTTCCGAAAAAAATTTGTCAAGACTCCATAATCATGTCTTTCAATGTCATGTTTTCATATACGGCGAGATTTGCATCGCGTACTTTCTCCATAATTGGTCTGATTTTACATGTTTCTTCGTCTTGGCAATCGTCGCATTTTCCATAAAAGTGGAGAGAAACACACAGCATCGGCGCAATGGGGCCGTCGATGGCACGAATAATTTTGGCAATAGATACTTGATCCGGCGCAGTGCGCAACATATACCCACCACCTTTTCCTTTTTGGCTGTGCAAAATACTGTTATGCCGAAGTTCCAGCAAAATAGCTTCCAAAAACTTTTTTGGAATAGTTTCTTTTTCAGCAATTTCAGAAATCAATACCGGCTTGTTCCCTTTTTCATAATTTTCGGAGAGAAAAGAGAGTGCCTTCAAGGCATATTTTGCTTTTTTGGAAATCATTTGAGTCGTTTGTTAATCACGTTTGTTACAGGTTTCTAAAAGATAGATAGTTATCCTACATTATAGATAGACCTTGTAACAAAAGTACACGAAAATCTGTAATTTAAAAGTCCTGTCGTTGATTCGTGAAATAAATGGCTCATTTTGAAGCATTTTCAGCCGTCATTTATCCCATATATTCTTCGGGATGACTGAAAAAAGCAAGAAGCAATGTAACTTTGTTTTTCATTTACTGTTGATTATTTCATGCAAAAAATTCACCAGCCCTTGATGTTGGCTTTACATCGGGCACTTCAGCCAATATTTAACGACCGAAAACAAGCGGATAAAGTCATTGAACTTACGCTTAAAGCCAACAAAAAATGGGGTGCGCGTGACCGTGCGTTCATTGCTGAAAACACCTACGAGATTGTCCGATGGTTCCGATTACTTAAATTTTGTACAGAGCTTCCCAAAGTACAGACAGAGCAACAATGGTGGGATATTGTTGTTGCTTGGCTGCTCATCAAAGGCTACTCGCCCTCCGTTTTAGCAGGATATTCATCTATTTCAGCCGAAAAAGTCCGTAGAAAATTCGAAGAAGCACAGGTAATTCGCAAAGTTCGGGAGTCTATCCCAGATTGGCTAGACCGACTTGGAGAAGAAGAACTTGGAGACGCTTGGGACGCAGAACTAAAAGCCATGAACCAGCCCGCCGACGTGTTCATTCGCGTCAATACACTTCTCACGTCGCTTCCTCAATTGCAAAAATTATTGGCAGAGGAAGGCATAGAAACCGAACAAGTAGCAGGTGTTATGGATGCACTTCGCCTGAAGAAACGGAGTAATATCTTTCGAACTTCGGCTTTTCAGAACGGTCTCTTTGAGGTGCAAGATGCTGGAAGCCAGTTGATTAGTGAATTTTTAGACGTTCAATCTGGAATGCGGGTCATCGATGCTTGTGCCGGCGCTGGCGGAAAAAGCCTGCATATTGCTACCCAAATGAAAAATAAAGGAAAAGTCATTTCCATGGACATTGAGGAATGGAAACTGATGGAATTGAAAAAACGCGCCAAAAGGCAGCAAATTTCTTCCATTGAAACCCGACTCATCGAACCCAAAACCATCAAACGGTTGCAAAACTCAGCAGATCGGCTTTTGCTCGATGTTCCCTGTTCGGGACTGGGGGTTTTACGTAGAAACCCAGATACCAAATGGAAAATGAACGAAGCATTTATTGAGCAAATCAAAGAAACACAAGCAGAAATAATACAACAATACGTGTCAATGCTCAAGCCAGATGGTCAACTTGTATATGCAACATGTAGCATTTTACCCTCTGAGAGCGAAGTACAAGTACAGAAATTCTTAGAAAAGAATACGGATTTTCAATTAATTGAAGAGAAAAGAACCTCACCAGCAAAAGATGGTTTTGATGGATTTTACATGGCTAAACTTTCCAGACGCTAATGGCATTGTCAGACTTTAAAACAAAAGACCCCTACGCAGCCTTGCGTTATCCTGAATTTCGGGTATTCATTACCACGCAATTTTTCTTTACGATTGCTGTGCTCATCCAAGAAGTTGCCATCAGCTACTACCTTTACGAAATCACGGGCGACCCACTGTCACTTGGACTTGTCGGACTTTTTGAGGCAATTCCCTACATTTCTTTGGCACTTTTTGGGGGACATTTAGCAGATAATTACGACAAAAGAACCATCGCCCAATGGTGTTTCATCGTCGTTTCTATTTGTACAGTCTTGTTAATTTTCGCTACAGACAACGGGCACGAATGGAGCTTATCTACTGAAAATCAACCACTTGCTATTTATATATCTGTATTCTTATTTGGTGCAGCGAGAGGATTTTATAACCCTGCGTGGTCATCTTTAAAACCTTTTCTTGTCCGGTCAGAACATTACAGTAATTCGGCGTCTTGGAGTACACAAGTTTGGCAAACGGGCGTCATTGTTGGCCCTGGCATGGCAGGATTTCTATATGCGTATCTTGGCTTACAAGCTACCCTTTATGTGGTTTTGGGGATACTGCTTTTCGTCCTTTTCTTATCTAATTTTATTAAAAAAAGGAAAATTGAGCCACAAAAGGTGACCGATTTTTGGGGAAGCCTCAAGGAAGGATTTGTATTTGTATCTTCCAATAAAATCATGCTTTATTCGATTATACTCGATATGTTTTCTGTGCTTTTTGGGGGAGTTATTGCTATTTTACCTGTTTTTGCCAAAGATATTTTACATGTAGGGCCTGAAGGTCTCGGCTTTCTTCGTGCAGCCCCAAGCGTAGGAGCAGTCGTGAGTATGTTGGCAACGGCTTACTTTCCGCCTGTTCGACATGCCTGGCGAAATATGCTTTTAGCAGTCACGGGTTTTGGGATAGCCACCCTCTTTTTTTCTTTATCAACGAACTTTTACCTTTCCTTGGTTGCACTCACGTTTACGGGGATTTTCGATGGTGTGAGCGTTGTTATCCGCTCCACTATTTTACAAATTCTACCACCAGACCACTTGCGAGGACGAGTAAGTTCTGTGAATGGCATTTTTGTTAGTTGTTCCAATGAGTTGGGTGCGCTGGAATCTGGTGTGGCTGCAAAATTATTCGGGACGGTCAATTCAGTCTTCTTTGGTGGGATAGCTACTTTGGGCGTTGTGGGCTATGTTTATCTCAAATCGAAGGAATTATTTGAAGTAAAATTAGGTGAATAATAGATCAATTAGTGTAGCTAAGCAAGGGAAGAGTACAGAATGTCTATTTTCTTTTTCACTGTCTGTCTGTAATAATGCCCACCAATAGGGGAAGCTACACGCAGGATGTGATTTAACCGACGAACTTACTACGAAGAGCCGCTTTTCAATTTCCTGATTTCTTGTCAACAAAGCACCGAAACCCGGCTTGCGGGTAGCTGATGGTAACAACAGAGGTTCTTTACTATTTTTTAATCAACAAAGTATATTTCACTGTCGAGTCCGGTTTATAGACTGGCATCGGAAAATATCCCTCGGGCTTTAGACACGGCATGTTATCAACGGTTTCTGGCGTTTTAACAATCTCTTTCAGATTTTGTCCAAAACTTACATTTTTATCTGTCAATTTAAGGGGAAGAAATCTTTTGTCTCTTAAAGTATCATTGAACATTTTTTTAATGTCCAGAGAATCAGAAAGACGAAAAGACTTTGTCCCATTATTCAATGAAAGTGTCTTAAAAGAAGTGTCAATCTGAAATCGATCATTTTGAAGTCGACTGTCAAATTGTGAAAATGTCGGAAGATTATATCCGATTATCAAAATTGTCAATAAAAGTA
>CAYNRA010000012.1:0-49452 GCA_964399465.1 uncultured Cytophagales bacterium | reverse complement strand
TGCACCTACGAAATCTCCTCCAAACGTATTCTGAGCCTAGATTTTTCATACAAACTAGAAACAGATATTTCCTTGGATTCCACTGAAGAAGATGCCCAATTTACCTACAAAGCAGAAGAGAAAATGACTATTCGCAACCAATGGGATACAGAATCTACACCGAAATAAATCTATAAAGAAGAAGATGAATGGTATTTTTCCTAAAAATGAACCAACTTGCAGGCAATAAATCAATGTAATGCCTTTTGGTTCATGGAAAAATACCCTCTTTTTTTAGCACTTGCACTGGTGGCAGAAATTCTAGGTACGATTTCTGGCTTCGGCTCGTCCATCCTGTTTGTGCCGCTCGCTGCCTTATTTTTTGACTTTAAGTCTGTTCTTGGCATTACCGCCGTATTCCATGTCTTTAGTAATATTTCTAAAATTTACCTTTTTCGAAAAGGTATCGACTGGACAATCGCTTGGAAATTAGGCATTCCAGCTGTTATCAGTGTTATTTTAGGTGCTTATCTCACTACCTTTTTGCCTACGAAACAAATTGAGCTTGGAATGAACATCGCATTGGTCGGTGTGGCAATCTATCTCATTTTAAATTTTAACAAAACACTCCGCCAAACAGATTCAAATTTATATTTGGGTGGCATTGCTTCGGGCTTTTTAGCAGGAATAGCAGGTACAGGAGGCGCAATTCGTGGTATGACCCTGGCAGCTTTTCAACTTCCCAAAGATTTATTCATTGCTACCTCTGCGCTCATCGATTTAGGCGTTGATTTTTCACGCGCAGTCGTTTATGTTTCGAATGGATATTTTTTGAAAGAATTTCTTGTTTTACTTCCTTTTTTGTTGATTATCAGTTTGTTAGGTAGTTATTTGGGTAAATTAATTCTTCAAAAGATAAATGAAAAAGTCTTTCGCTACCTTGTTTTATCAATCATTGTGGCAACAGCTATAGCACAGATTGTCTCGTTTTTTTACTCGAAATAACCCCACCGAAATACGATAAAAAGGAAAACGGGTGATTCTTAGAGGAACCACCCGTTTTGTGTGTAAAGGGACAATTAACTAACAAAAGGAATAAGCAATATTACATCTTTGGTAAAACGACGCTATCTAAAACATGGATAACTCCATTTTTTTGATACACATCGTACGTGGTGATGTTAGCCACGTTTCCGTTCTCGTCTTTTACGACAATGTTGTGTGAGCCATTCATCATAGCCTCTAAAGTTCCACCGCTTACTGTTTTCAAGGAAGCTTTTCCGTTTCCTTTCTTAATAGCAGCAGCAATCGCATCGAAATCAAATTTGCCCGCTACAACATGGTAGGTCAGTACCTTTGTCAACGTGGCTTTATTTTCAGGTTTCAAAAGCGTCTCAACAGTACCCGCTGGAAGGTTTTCAAATGCGTCATTCACAGGTGCAAAAACCGTGAATGGGCCAGCCGTTTTCAACGTTTCTACAAGCCCCGCCGCTGAAACCGCCGCTACAAGCGTTGTATGTGACTTTGATTTTACCGCATTGTCCACGATATCTTTCGTCGGATACATTGCCTCAGTTCCAACTAAAACTGTTTGTGCTTGTGCAGCAAAGCTCCCGATTGACAGGCAGATAGCAGCTAAAATGGTTGTCTTTTTCATAATCTAGTTTGTTTTTTTAATTAAGGGACATGAACAGATACGTCAGTTCTGTTGGTTTGGATTTTTTTAGACGAACTTTTTTTTAATTTTATTCAACGAATTAAAAATCGCCTGTTTCTTTTTGGCTATTTGCCCAATTCGTAACTTTGTCCTAACCTATGATAATCAATGAAGTATGCTTGACTCTACCAATGAACTCGCTCCATTATCGGAGTGGAGGAATAATTTTTATCAAATAAAAGAAAGCTATCAAAAAAAGTCTGTTTCTTTTCTAGCCAATCTACCCCCAGAGGTTGCTGTTCAATTGTCCATCTTTGATGTTCTTTCTGTACTGCACAATCGCTATGGGATGGAGGCAGTCCAGAACTGTTTACGTCCAGATTTTACCCAACCCTCGCCTTTGCACAGCGCAAAGTCAGGTGACTGGATGAAGCAAACCAATATGGTTGGTGTGAATGTTCGGACAATTCATTCTTTTTTCCATGTAGTCAAATATGCACTTACACTGCCCGAAAGCCAAGATTCCATTCATTTATTACCTATCTGGGAGCCAGGCGTTGTAGGGAGTCTCTACGGAAAAGTAAGCTGGAATATCAATCCTGCCTTTTTTAATTATGAGTTAGCCACGGTCGTACCCGCATTAAATACCGTTGAAAAACAACTCAAAGCAGTCGTTAATTTGCTGCATTTGATGGGTAAAAAAGTGGGAATGGATGTTATTCCACATACCGATCGTTTTTCTGAAGTGACGCTCGTCTATCCTCGTTTCTTTGAATGGGTTCGCCGCCAAGAAGCACAAATTGTTGATTTTTCCGATGCGCTCTCTCAGGAAGTTGAAAACGTTATCTGGCAATTTTTGCAAAGAAATGGTACAGCAAACGGTGCTTCGTTGTCTCTTTCATCCAATTTGTTCTTTGACCCAAATTGTCGTATTTTGAGTGATGCCCAACGCTTTGAAATTCTTTTCGGTGCTGTTCCTGATACACAAGGCAGACTCAATAGACGTATGCAACTCATGCAGGAAATTCTATATCATGGTTTGGAAACATTGCCCATGACAATGGCGCCGCCTTACAGAGGTTTGCACATCAATCCTGCTGACTTTGTGCTGGATCATCTAGGTAATCGGTGGTACACATATGAGTTTAATGAACCACAAGCCATGTCTCGTGTTTTCGGGCCATTGACGCGCTACAAACTTTTTGCCAACAAAGAAAATAGCTGGGAGCTTGATTTCGATAGACCCAATGTAGCAGCTTGGGAATATATTTCGCAAAAATATTTTGAATGTCAACAACAGTTCAATCTCGATTTTATGCGTGGGGACATGGCGCATGTTCAACCCAGACCTACGGGCGTACCCAATCCGGTACCCAGATTTTACGACCCGCTTGGTTACATTAAAAAATACATTCAAGCAAAGGGTGTTAGCTATTTTGCCTTTTACGCAGAAACCTTCTTAGCGCCGCCTAATGAAATGGGGTATGGCGATGAACTCGACCACCTAGAAGCCATCGAGGCAGAAACTACGCTCGGAGACTTACAAGCAAGTGCCGTTTCTAGCCTTGATTTCAAGCAAAAATTCGTTGAATACATTGAATTAAAGCAAAAAAGAATGTTCGCGCCGTGTCTCACCATGATTACTGCCGACAAAGACGATCCCCGCTTTGATACTTTCTATACACACGCCAATCATTTGCGCTATTTCGTCGGTATTTTCCTCGCAGATATGCCAAGTTATATGTCTCTCGGATTTGAAACCCGAAATAAACACCTCATGCGTGGAAAAAACGAAGAGTATTCAAAACTATACGTCTTTCAAATTCAGGATGATAAAGAAGTAGATAAAGTAACACACGGACCATTTCTTTGGGGACAAAACGGACAGCAGTTCGCGCTTTTGAATGAAATCCGTACGTGGGCAGATACGCATTTTGCTGGCTTCCAAGGTAGAAAAACGCGTTGGATTTCTCCCTTAACTGTAGATCAAGTTTATTTTATCTGGACACAAGAAGAAAACCCAACTTATATTTTTGTTGCTTTTTTTGGAGAAAGAGAAGCGTTTGAGGAAGAAAAAGTACAGGCATATATTTCTCCTTATTTCGAGGCGAATTTGCTTGTTAGCTATTCGGATGAAACGCAGGATTTTCCTTGTTTTATTTATCTAGTAAACGAGATAAAAAAGAAGGGAGTAACAAGACAAATACAAGAAAAAAAAAGGCAGCCCATAAAGAAAAAAAAGAAAGTATAAGTCTGTTTAGTAAATGAGTCTACGTATGATTTTCTTTTTCGAATTTAAAACATTTTCCTGTAGTTCAAAATTATAGGAAATATCAATATGTGTAAATGTGGACTTTGGAAAACTGCCTAATGTAGATAACGTAGATTTCAATCTACCGGAGGATAGGTTTCTATCCCAGAAAAAAAGTGGGGCTCAACCAGTTCAATGGTACGTAGGGCTGCCGATTTGGAATCAGCCCGCTTGGACAGGGAAAATATATACGTACGATGCAAAAGAAGGCGATTTTTTACGGCAATACGCCATTCAATTCTCAACAATTGAATTGAATGTCACGCATTACCAAATTCCTTCTGAAACAACAGTTCAACGTTGGAAAGAGTCTGTTCCGAAAGGTTTTTTATTTTGTCCTAAATTTCCACAGCAAATTTCTCATGATCTACAATTGGTAGGTGCTGAGGAACAAACACGTCTGTTTGTGGAACGTATGCACGGATTAGGTGCCAATTTAGGTACTTGTTTTTTACAGCTTCCTCCGGTATTTGGGCCCAATCGGTTACCAATTTTGGAAAGGTATTTAGACAAGTTACCTCGCGATTTTTCTGTTTCTATTGAATTTCGTCATCCTGACTGGTTTAATAAGCAAGAAACATGGGAAGAAGTTTGCAGAATATTGCAGCAAAAATGCGTAGGTTTGGTGTTATCGGACGTATCAGGTCGTCGTGATGTTTTACATATGTCTTTGACAAATGACATTTGTATGCTACGCTTTGTTGGAAACGATTTGCATCCCACAGACTATAAACGTACGTTAGACTGGATTGGAACAAAATTGAAAAAATGGGCGTTATGTGCTGTAAATAAAGTGTTTATATTCATTCATTGCGGAAATAATGAACAAGCACCTGAGTTAGCAAATTTTTGGATTTCCCACTTGAATGAACAACTACAAGCGGATATCCCACAGCTACAATGGAAACCAAAAGTGACGCAAAGTAAATTATTTTAAAAATACTTGCGTAGAATAAAAAAAGGTATTAACTTGCATCAAATTGCAAGAGCAATCTTGTTGTTTTGGGACAATTAAATAACCGCTAAGTGTGTAAAGAATTTTCCTAGCAAATTTAGCGAAGGAATAGGCCCGACAGTTTTTAGTCGGGTCTTATTTTTTTATACCAATTCAAACTTTAGTTATTTATTCCTCCTATGCCAAATGTAGTCATTATAAAGTACAATGCAGGCAATGTCATGTCTGTCATGTATGCACTCGATAGAATTGGTGCTTCCTACGAGCTTTCAGACGACCCACACACCATTCAATCTGCCGATAAAATCATATTCCCTGGAGTAGGAGAGGCAAGCACTGCCATGCGAAGCCTGAGAGAAACGGGTTTGGATACCCTAATTCCAACGCTCAAACAGCCTTTTTTGGGAACATGTGTCGGGATGCAGCTTTTGTGCAATTATTCGGAAGAAGGTGATACCCACTGCCTTGGTGTTTTTGATGTACCTATCCTTCGGTTTCCTACGCAACCCGGATTCAAAATCCCTCAAACGGGCTGGAACTCGCTTTCAGATATGAAATCCGTACTTTGTGAAGGTCTGCCAGAAGAGCCTTACGTATATTATAACCATAGCTTCTACGCCCCATTATCACCTTATACAGTAGCACAAACAGATTATATCCTGCCTTATTCGGCTATGCTTCAAAAAGATAATTTTCATGCCTGCCAATTTCACTCAGAAATTAGTGGAAATATTGGGCAACAAATTCTTGAAAATTTTCTTCGTTTGAGCTAATTTTCTTTTTACCTTTCCTTTTTTAAACACCGATATATGTTTCAAGTTATCCCTGCCATAGACCTCATCGATGGGCATTGCGTTCGATTAACCCAAGGTGATTATTCCCAAAAGAAAACCTATAATGAAAACCCACTCGAAGTGGCTAAGATGTTCGAAGATGCTGGATTTACCCGCCTTCATTTGGTTGATTTAGATGGTGCCAAAGCAAAGAAAATTGTTAATTCAAACGTTCTGGAAACTATCGCATCACGTACAAAATTGCATATTGATTTTGGCGGAGGCGTGCAATCAGATACGGACATTCGTATTGCATTTGAGTCCGGTGCCAAACAAGTAACTGGAGGTAGCATTGCTGTTAAAAATCCTGATTTATTCCATCACTGGCTACAAACGTACGGGGCGGATGCCATTATACTTGGTGCTGACGCTAAAAATGAAAAAATTGCTGTGGGTGGTTGGGAAGAAGCAACCACGACAAATATTTATGATTTTGTGCAAGAATGGACTGAAAAAGGGGTTCGATACACCATTAGTACAGATGTCGCAAAAGATGGTTTGTTGCAAGGACCGTCTCTTGAGTTATATAGAAATATGCAAGCACATTGTCCTACGCTCCAAATCATTGCTAGTGGTGGAGTAAGTTCCTTAACTGACCTAGAGCAACTTGCTGAATTGGGTGTTTTTGGGGTAGTCGTCGGGAAAGCGATTTACGAAGGGAAAATTACTTTATCAGAGATTAGCCGTACTTTTTTTGTTTAAAATCCAACAGCTCTTACATGTTAACAAAACGAATTATACCTTGCTTAGATATTAAAGAAGGAAGAACCGTCAAAGGAACGAATTTTGTGAATTTACGGGATGCTGGAGACGCTGTAGAGTTAGCGGCAGAATACGCCAGACAAGGTGCTGACGAGCTAGTATTTTTGGATATTACGGCCACGATAGAGGGTAGAAGTACTCTTTTGGCACTCGTAAGCAAAGTAGCTCGTACAATCAATATTCCGTTTTGTGTCGGTGGAGGTATTAGTTCAATTGAAGACGTATCTGCTTTACTACATGCTGGCGCTGATAAAATCTCAATCAATTCATCTGCTGTAAAAAGACCTGAATTAATCACGGAATTAGCACAACAATTCGGTAGTCAGTGTATTGTAGTCGCGATTGATACAAAAAATATAGATGGTACAGATATTGTACACACACACGGCGGGCGTACACCAACTGCTTTACATACTTTAGCTTGGGCCAAAGAAGTAGAAGATAGAGGTGCAGGGGAAATATTGTTGACTTCCATGGATTGTGATGGAACAAAAGCTGGATTTGCATTAGAGCTAACGGCTGCCATTTCGAGTCAAGCTAATATTCCGATCATTGCTTCTGGTGGGGCAGGAAATGAAAACCACTTTTTGGATGTTTTCACCCACGGAAAAGCAGATGCGGGATTAGCTGCTAGTATTTTCCATTTCAAAGAAGTGGAGATACCTGTACTCAAGCAGTTTTTACATAAAAATCAGGTTCCAATACGCATGTCTATATAAAAGCATAGGGCATACTATGCCAAAATGTCTATTTTTTGCAAAATTGGTACAAACCTTGCCCCCAAGAAGTTTGAATTAACCACGAAGTTTTTTGAATATAACAATCCAATTACTGACAAACTGGCACCCAGTATCCAACACCATAAACAACAAACCGGATGATGAATGATCTAGATATGTTATCAAGTCTGGCTGCCCTAGGAGGGAGTATGGAAAATGTGGAGATGATTGAAATTACATCTCCCGACGAAGTCATGGAAAATACGCAAAATTTGCCCGAAGAACTACCGATTTTACCTCTACGTAACACGGTACTTTTCCCAGGTATTGTTATTCCTGTTACAGTCACCCGTACGAAAGCCATCCGCTTGGTCAAAAAAGCCTATAAAGGAGACCGAACCATTGGAATTATCTCGCAAGTAAGACAAACAAAAGATGAACCGTCTTTTGATGATTTATACAAAATAGGTACAATCGGAAGCATACTTAAAATGATTGTACTTCCTGATGGCAACGTGACCATTATTTTGCAGGGAAGACGACGTTTCAGGGTGGAAGAATTTATAAAGGAAGTACCTTATATAACTGCCCGAGTAACTTATATTGAGGATTTTTTTCCGAGTCAACGGAAAAAAGAAATCAAAGCTTTGGTGCAAAGTTTGAAGGAGGCTGCAACGCAAATTATGAATTTGAATGTGGATCTTCCTAGAGATGCACAAACGGCTATCTCAAATATTGAAAATCCGAGCTTCTTGATTCATTTCCTTTCGTCAAATCTAACCATTGACTTAGCCGAAAAGCAGCTGTTACTTGAAACCCTTGACGGTACAGAGCAAGCGCATAAGTTATTGGAGCACATGATGAAAGAGATTCAAGTGCTTGAAATCAAACGGGATATTCAAAGTAAGGCAAGCATTGACATTGACCAACAGCAAAGAGAATATTATCTGCGGCAGCAAATCAAAGTCCTGCAAGAAGAATTAGGACAAGATACACCAGACCAAGAGGTGGAACGCCTGCGCATGAAGGGTGCAAAAAAGAAATGGAAACCCGAAATCAACGAACATTTCAACAAAGAGATGAACAAGATTTTGCGGACAAATTCCATGGCACCTGAATATGCCGTTTCCATGAGTTATGCTGAATTATTGGTTGACTTACCTTGGAATGAGTTTACGAAAGACAATTTTGATTTAGCGCGTGCAGCTAAAATCTTGGATGCAGACCATTTTGGGCTACGGAAGGTAAAAGAAAGGATTATTGAGTACATGGCTATTTTGAAACTTCGAAATGACATGAAAGCTCCTATTCTTTGTTTGTATGGCCCTCCAGGTGTTGGGAAAACATCCCTCGGGAAATCAATCGCCAAAGCGTTGGGTCGTCAATATGTGCGAATGGCGCTCGGTGGTGTTCATGATGAGTCTGAAATTCGGGGACATAGACGTACCTATATTGGTGCGATGCCCGGAAAAATCATCCAAAATATCAATAAATCAAAATCATCGAATCCAGTTTTTGTATTGGATGAAATAGATAAGGTAGCCCGTGATATGCGTGGAGACCCTTCTTCTGCATTATTGGAAGTCCTTGATCCTGAACAAAATAGTGCATTCAAAGATAATTATCTCGATGTCGATTTCGATCTATCGAAAGTCTTGTTTGTTGCTACGGCTAACTCATTAGATACCATTCAACCTGCTTTACGGGACAGAATGGAGATTATCGAAATTTCTGGATATACCGTAGAAGAAAAGCTAGAAATAGCTAAGCGCCACTTATTGCCGAAGCAACTCAAGGAACACGGTTTGAAAACAACCGATTTGAAAATTGGTGGGGATGCCATTCGAGCAATCATTGAAGGCTATACGAGAGAGTCGGGTGTACGTGCTTTGGAGCAGAAAGTCGGCGCGGTTGTTCGGAAGATGGCGACCTACATTGCGATGGATAAACCGTACAAGAAGACCATCAAAAAAGAAGATATTGAAGATATCCTAGGCAAATCGTATTTTGATACAGATGAATACGAAGGAAATGAAATGGCGGGAGTTGTCACAGGTTTGGCTTGGACACCTGTAGGTGGGGATATTCTTTTCATCGAGTCCAATTTGAGCAAAGGGAAAGGTCAGCTGACACTCTCGGGCCAATTAGGTGATGTAATGAAAGAATCAGCTGTTACGGCATTTTCTTACCTGAAATCTCATTCTGACTCATTGCAGATCGATTACCGTGTTTTCCAACAGTATGATTTACACATACATGTTCCTCAAGGAGCTGTGCCAAAAGATGGTCCTTCGGCTGGTATTACGATGCTGACGTCTATGGCATCCATTTTTACACAAAGGAAAATCAAGCCGAATACTGCAATGACTGGAGAAATCACATTGCGTGGTAAAGTTTTGCCAGTGGGCGGTATTAAAGAAAAAATATTGGCTGCCAAGCGAGCTAATATTAAGGAAATCATCATGTGTGTAAAAAACAGACGAGATGTCGAAGAAATTGGGGAAGAATATACATCAGGTCTTACATTCCATTATGTACAATTTGTACATGAAGTCCTTGCTATCGCACTTTTAGAGGAAAAAGTCGATGTTCCGATTGAGTTTGTCTTTTTAGAAGAGAAGAAAAACTAATTTGAAAGGTGTGCGATGAGCACACCTTTTTTTATATCAATAGGCATGTATTTAAAATAAGTATTTAACCACTGAACATTTTAGATTAGTAGGATTGAAGAGAACTACTTATTTTCGAAAAGTTGGGAACATTGCTTTTCAGTTGAAAGGTGAACCCAATGTCCATATAAACTAAATAAAAAAAACGGTATGTTCACAAAGTACTTAAAACGCGTTTGTGTTTATTCAGCAGTTTTTGCTTTGTCTGTAAGTGGCATGGCATTAGAGGCGCAAGCACAAGGAAAGAAGAAAGGAAGTAAGAAAGCGGAGGTCCCAGCCGCTGCTGCCGCTACAACTGTTATGACTACTTTGCCTGCTCCACAGAAAGGTGCGTCTGTGGAAGGAATTACAGAGTACACACTGAGTAATGGATTGAAAGTTTTACTTTTTCCAGATAATTCACAACAAACCATAACGGTCAATATCACCTATCTAGTAGGTTCAAGACATGAAGGCTATGGAGAAACGGGAATGGCCCACTTATTGGAGCACATGGTCTTTAAAGGTACACCCAAACACCCCAATATTCCACAAGAATTAGCGGAGCACGGAGCTAGGCCTAATGGGACAACCTGGTTGGATCGGACGAATTATTACGAGACGTTCAATGCAACAGAAGAAAACCTAAAATGGGCACTTGATTTAGAAGCAGACCGAATGATTAATTCATTCATTAAAAAAGAAGACTTAGAAACTGAGTTTTCAGTCGTTCGGAATGAGTTCGAGATGGGTGAAAATGACCCAGGAAGTGTATTGATGGAACGGATTATTTCAGCTGGATATATTTGGCATAATTACGGAAACTCGACCATCGGTTCAAGAGAAGATATTGAGCGTGTCCCGATAGAAAATCTGCAAGCTTTTTACAAAAAGTATTACCAACCAGACAATGCTGTTTTATTGGTAGCTGGTAAATTTGATCCTACTAAGACACTTCAGTTGATCAACGAATATTTTGGTGTTATCCCACGCCCAACGCGTGTTTTACAACCCACTTATACTGTTGAGCCTACCCAGGATGGAGAACGTTCAGTTGTACTTCGTCGTGTAGGCGATGTACAATATGCAGGGGCAATGTATCATATTCCGGCAGGAACGCATCCGGACTATGCACCACTTGATGTTCTCGTGAATGTGTTGGTTGACGAACCTTCAGGTATTTTATATAAGAAACTGGTAGAAACGAAAAAAGCATCGTCGCAATATGGTTTCTCATTTAGTTTGAAAGATCCAGGTTTGGCCTATTTTGGTGTTGAGGTTTTGAAAGAACAGAATTTAGATGAAACCAATAAAATTTTCTTAGAAACATTGGATGGTGTTCGGACAATGGACTTTACTGATGAAGAAATTAACCGAGCAAAATCACAATTAACCAAACGATTTGAATTGATTACCCGAAATTCGGAAGTTCTTGGCCGTGGATTAAGTGAATTTATTGCAAAAGGAGATTGGCGGACATTTTTCTTATACCGCGATGCCGTTGAAAAAGTAACGAAAGAAGATATTCAACGAGTTGCTGCTTATTATTTCAAGCCATCCAACAGAACGACAGGTTTGTTTATGCCTGATAAAGCGCCAGATCGTGTGAAAATCGGAGAAGCTCCAAATGTAGATGAATTGGTGAAAAACTACAAAGGTAGAGCCGCCATTGCAGAAGGAGAAGTTTTTGACCCCACTCCAGAGAACATTGATAGACGTACTGCTCAGTTTACTACACCAAATGGAATGGAAGTAGCACTTTTGCCTAAATCAACACGTGGAAATATCGTGTCGGTGAACATGACGTTGCGTATCGGTGATGCGAAGTCGTTAAGAGGGAAAGCTATGGTAAGTGATTTAACAGGTGCCATGTTGATGTACGGGACAAAGTCACTAAATCGCCAAGCCATCAAAGACACTTTGGATAAACTGAAAGCACAAGCATTTGTTTATGGGTCAGAAAACTCGGTTGGCGCAAGTATTACAGCTACAAGGGAAAATCTACCGAAAGTGATAGGAATTGTAACGGACATTTTGATGAATCCGTCGTTTGAGGAGTCCGAATTTGTAAAACTGAAAGCAGAAAAAAAAGCACAAATTGAAGCGCAATTGAGTGACCCCATGGCATTGGCAAGTGTGGCGTTCCAACGTACTATCAACCCATTCGAAAAGGAAGATGTTCGTTATACACCAGATTTACAAGAGAGTTTAGAAATGTTAGAGAAGGTGAAAATCGAAGAACTCGCTGCATTTCATAAGCAATTTTATGGCGCATCGGCGGGTACAATCTCTATTGTAGGTGATTTTGACAAAGAAGTTGTAACGGATTTATTAACGAAGGGATTGGGTTCATGGAAAAGCCCAACTCCATTTGTCCGGATTGCTTCTGAGTACAAGGAGTTAAAGCCTACTACAGAGGCGATTAAGACACCTGATAAGCCCAATGCAATGTTCTTGGCTGGTTTAAATTTGCCGATTAAAGATACAGATGCAGACTATCCAGCGTTAGTAGTAGGGAATTATATTTTAGGCGGTGGTTTCCTAAATTCAAGATTAGCTGTTCGTATTCGTCAGAAAGAAGGAATTAGCTATGGAGTTGGATCGCAGTTAAATGCAGGTTCAGTAGATAAAAAAGGCGTATTTTTAACGTATGCCATTTATGCTCCTGAAAATGCAGCACGACTTGAGCAGGCTTTCCAAGAGGAAATTGATAAAGTTCGTAACGAAGGATTTACAGCTGAGGAACTAAAAGCGGCAGTGGATGGGTTATTACAATCGTACACGGTTTCTAGAGCCAAAGACAATGAATTAGCGAGCAAGCTGAATGGTTACTTGTTCTTAGATAGAACACTCGCGTTTGATGCTGCTTTTGAAAAAGCAATCAAAGAATTGGATGTAAACAAAGTCAATGAGACATTCAGAAAGTACATTGATACATCTAAAATAAGTATTATCAAGGCAGGAGATTTTGATAAACCAGCTCCTGTTAAGCCAACTACTGAAGGGGCAAAGACTTCAAATGGGGGCGATAAAGAGTAATTTGTTTTTTTAATTTTTGGGTTCGACTCCCTGAAGGATTTTCCATCAGGGAGTTTTTTAAAAGCACTTCCCAAATGCAAAGACATAAAAAAAGGTACACTGTCTAAGTGTACCTTTTTTTATGGATGAATCAAAAATTAAAATTCTCGGTGACTTGCTTCTTCCCAAAGTCTTTCTTTCGGGAGATTTCTAAAATATTCGTACGTTAGTTTTAATCCTTCTTCACGAGATACTTTTGGTTCCCAACCGAGAATTTCTTTGGCACGCGTAATGTCTGGTTGCCGTTGCTTCGGATCATCTTTTGGAAGTGGTTTCTGGATGATTTTCTGTGTTGTACCTGTCAGCTTGATAATTTCTTCAGCAAACTCTTTTATGGTAATTTCTGAAGGGTTTCCGATATTTACAGGTTGTGCGTAATCTGATAATAAAAGACGGTAAATTCCCTCTACTAAGTCATCTACATAACAGAACGAACGTGTTTGGCTTCCATCTCCAAAGATGGTTAAATCTTCACCACGCAGGGCTTGACCAATAAAAGCAGGTAAGACACGGCCGTCATTCAAGCGCATTCTTGGGCCGTAAGTATTAAAAATGCGAACAATGCGTGTTTCAACACCATGAAAAGTGTGGTATGCCATGGTCATTGCCTCTTGAAAACGCTTGGCTTCGTCATAGACTCCACGCGGTCCTACTGGATTTACATGCCCCCAATAATCTTCATTTTGTGGGTGAACCAATGGGTCTCCATAGACTTCTGAAGTGGAAGCAATCAACACGCGCGCTTTCTTAACACGGGCAAGTCCTAGACAGTTATGAATACCCAATGAGCCTACTTTCAAGGTAGGAATAGGAATTTTCAAATAGTCAATGGGACTTGCAGGCGAGGCAAAATGCAAAATATAGTCTAATTCACCAGGGACATGGATAAACTTACTCACGTCATGGTGGTAGAATTCAAAATTAGGGAGTTTGAACAAATGCTCGATATTACGTAAGTCACCCGTTATCAGATTATCCATGGCAATTACGTGATATCCTTCTTTTATAAAACGGTCACAGAGATGGGAACCTAAAAAACCTGCACCACCGGTGATAAGTACTCTTTTCATAGTATTTTTGAATTAACGGGATTGAACAATTGATTTACGGCCGATAGAGAAATAATCGTATCCTAATCTCTCCATTTCATTAAGTTCGTATAGATTACGACCGTCAAAAATAACTTTATTTTTGAGAGAGGCAGATAATCGTTCAAAGTCAGGTGTTCTGAAAGCAGGCCATTCTGTCATAATCATTAGTGCATCAGCACCTTCTACCGCATCGTACAAAGATTTAGCATATTTTACCTTTTTCCCTACGACTTGACGAATATTATCCATTGCCTCTGGGTCAAAGACAACGACTTTTGCACCTGCTCTGCGAAGTGCCTTGATATTATATAGGGCAGGTGCCTCACGAATATCATCCGTGTGTGGTTTAAATGCCAATCCCCACATGGCTATTGTTTTTCCTTTTAAATCATTGTTGAAATATGTTTTCATTTGCGGGACGAGTTTTGTTTTTTGTTTCTCGTTTACGCTCATGACCGACTTCAGGATTTTAAAGTCATAATCGTATTCACTCGCTGTTTTTCCGAGGGCTTGAACGTCTTTCGGGAAGCAACTACCGCCGTAACCAATACCGGCAAATAGAAAACGTTTTCCAATCCGTGAGTCCGTTCCGATTCCTTTACGTACGCTGTCAACGTCTGCTCCGGCACGTTCACAGAGGTTTGCAATTTCGTTCATGAAGGTAATCTTCATAGCCAAGAATGCGTTGGCAGCATATTTTGTCATTTCTGCGGAACGTTTATCCATGAAAATCACAGGGTTTCCTTGGCGAACAAGGGGCGCGTATAGACGTTCCATGATTGCTTTTGCACGGTCAGATTCTGTTCCAATAACGACACGGTCTGGTTTCATGAAGTCATCCACAGCAACACCTTCACGCAAAAATTCTGGATTAGAAACGACATCGAACGGAACCGTTGCATGTGCTGCCACAGCAGCATGTACTTTTTCAGATGTACCTACTGGAACTGTACTTTTATCTACAATGACTGCATATTGCGTCATGATTTTACCTAAATGGTCTGCAACGCCCAAGATATATTTTAAGTCTGCGGAACCATCTTCCCCTGGAGGGGTAGGTAATGCAAGAAAAATAACCTCAGCACCCGCTATTCCTTCTGCTAAATCTGTTGTAAACTTTAAGCGACCTTCTTTTGAATTTCTTTCGAAAAGGACATCAAGACCAGGCTCGTAAATGGTCATTTTGCCTTTTTTTAATTTCTCTACTTTCGATGCATCTACATCTACACAAATAACATCATTGCCTGTTTCAGCAAAACATGTACCTGTCACTAAACCGACATATCCGGTACCAACTACAGCTATTTTCATTTGATTAGTATTCCCTTGGATTTTAACTATTACTTACCCAGGGATTTTATAAGTAATAGGATTGGACAAATAAAATTCGATATTCAAGTATGTAACAAAGTTGTCAACTTTGTTTTGTTAATACAAAGTAAAGGTATTCTCCTGATACAATCCTAGTAAATGTATATAAAATTTGCATAGTAATTAAAAAAAAGTGGACTTAACGAGGTAAATCTATCTCTAAGTCCACTTTTTTGATAGATAAGTGTTGACTTTATTTCTTTAAGATGACAAAATCAACACGTCGGTTTTGGGCTTGTCCTTCCGGTGTATCGTTACTCGCAATGGGTCGTTCAAAACCAAATCCACTACTTTTTATACGAGTTGCTGCTACCTTTCTTTGGAGAAGATAGGCACGAACCGCGTCAGCACGCTCTTGAGAAATACGTTTGTTAACAGCAGCCGTTCCGACATTATCCGTGTGTCCTTGAATTTCCACCTCTAAAGTTGGGTTATCCTGCATAATCTCAACTATTCGGTTTAATTCCGGAAAAGAGGAGGGTTGGAGCGTTGCCTTACCGAATTCGAAGAAAATATTATTTAATGTAATACTTGAGCCAATAGAAATAGGAATTACACGCATTTCTTCTCCACTTATTTCTTTATAAGTCCCTTTTTGAGTTAAATCAATACGTTGGCTAGTGGAAATAAAGTCTTTTGCCTCTGCTCGTACAGCATATATTTTACCATATGGAAGAACAATTTTGTATTCACCAGTTAATGGGTTTGTGTTAGCAACACCAGATTCCATTTCGTCTGGGTCGTCAGATAGAACTTCATAGACAATTCGGGCATCTACAGGTTGACCTGTCTGAGGGTTCACTACTTTGCCAGAGTACATTACGACGGGTTCAGGAGCTGTATTGGGTAGGCGAGAGGTTCGGCTTTCATCGTTTTCCGTAGCTCTAGTTTTTTCTGCTAAAATTGGGTTATCATCCGTTTCTTCCGTCTTATTTTGCAATTCAAAATAAACGATATCTCCTTTTCCAACAGATTGGTCTTTTGTAGTCAAGAAAGCATATTGACCGTCTGATGTTATCGTGTAATACAGATCATCTTCTTTAGAATTGATTTTTTCGCCAAGATTGACAGGTTTTGACCATTTTTGCCAAGTACGATTTAGTCGTTTACTCACCCAAATATCAAAACCTCCTTGTCCGCCTGGACGGTTGCTGGCAAAATACAAAGTTTGGTTATCGGATGCCAAAAATGGAGTTGTTTCGGCAAAATCAGTATTAATTTGATTTCCTAATGATTCTGGTTTAGACCAATTTCCTTGTCTATCTTTGGTAGAAATGTATAGGTCATCGGCTGTACTATTCTTTTTTTCTGAAAAGGCTAAAATCATGCTTTTCCCATCATTAGATAAGAAAGCAGATAGATAATCACCTTTACATAAAGCATCTAGCTTAGGTATATTTACTTTATCAGGCTGTGACCATCCCGCTTTTGTCTTTGTGGAAATAGAAATGCCGACTTCATTTTGTCTTTTTCCTTTTACATATACGCCCCGAATCAGCATTGTTTGACCATCTGGTGTAATACTGAAAATATCGTTGTATTTATCTTTATTGATAGAAGGAGGCATGCGTTTGGCTAAACTCCATTTATCTCCCTTTTTTTCCGAAAACCAAACATCGTTACTTCCATCTCGTCCATATGTGTTGGAGGGATGATTTGCGCGTACAAAGTAGAGTACTTGTCCATCAGGCGATACCAATGGGTGAATTTCATTGAATTCAGAGTTTACTACAGCACCCAATGGAATTTTCTTTTGCGCAAATAGGCTTAATGAAGTTAAACTAAGTAAAAAAAAGAAACGAATCATAAGTAATTGGATTAATGACGTTTAAAAAACGACGCTTCATGGGGCAAACGTATGGTGAACGGATAGCTTTGGGAAAGGGTCTTTTACATATTACATGAGGTATTAAGAACGAATTTAATTAAAAAGCCGACAGATTGTTGTCTGTCGGCTTTTTAAATGGTTTAATTTACGAATACGTTTTAACTGTATCAATAAAACAACGCACTTTATCTGGGTCTGTGTCTGGATAAACTCCATGTCCCAAATTAGCGATATAGCGTTGAGTCCCAAATTGAGAAAGCATTTTTTTGGTTTCTTTTTCAATTTCTTTGAAAGGTGCGTACAGTACACATGGGTCGAGATTTCCTTGTAGCGTTTTTGTCGGAATGAGTTCACGCGATTCTTGAATGTCCATATTCCAATCCAACCCAACTACTTGGCAATCCAATTGTCCGATTGCTTTTCGAGCAAAGAAAGCACCTTTTGCAAAAACAGTTACGGGTACTTCTTGAATTGCATCACAAATTTGAGCAATATAGGGGAGAGAAAAGGTATCGTATTGTGCAGGTGATAAAATACCTGCCCAAGAATCAAATAATTGGACAAGGTTGGCACCATGAGCTGCTTGTGCTTTGAGATATGCAATCGTTGAATCTGTAATTTTTTGCAACAGTTGATGTGCCAACTCTGGGTTTGAATACAGCATTTTTTTTGCTACCGAGAATGTTTTCGAGCCGTGTCCTTCTACCATATAACAAAAAATAGTGAAAGGTGCGCCTGCAAAACCAATCAAGGGAACTCGGTTATTCAAATCTCTCTTAACAATATCAATAGCATCAAGCACATACTTTAGGTGGCTTTCTGGTTCTGCAAAATGCAGTTTGTCTATGTCTGATTGCGAACGAATTACTTGAGGAAATATAGGGCCTTTGGCTTCTACCATCTCATAGGGCAATCCCATTGCTTCAGGAATAACAAGTATATCAGAAAATATAATCGCAGCATCTACTCCTAAAATATCTACGGGTTGAATCGTCACTTCTGCAGCCAACTCAGGCGTTGTTGCTAGTTGTATAAAACTACCTGCCTTTTGTCTTACAGCACGGTATTCAGCTAAAATTCTACCTGCTTGGCGCATCATCCAAACAGGAACGCGCTCCACTTGTTCTCCGCGAGCTGCGCGGAGAAATAAATCATTTGTTAGTTCCATAGCACAAAATTAAAACGAAGAATTCAATTATTGACTAAAACTTGGAAAGCATTTTTATGAAAAGAGAAATCACAATTACCATTGGGCTAATTCGGCTAATGAGGACTGCATAAAGCGGTATCCTTTTCCAAGATTCCAAATGGTTATGGGGTGCAGGTTGGGTTGAGTAATAACACACGTTGGAATTTCATAGACTTTTAACTTGTGTGCGATAGCCTTGCCGTCTTCTGTAGACACATCTACATCGTACCAAAGGTAGTCGTTCTCAAATTGAGGAGATTTGATGAATACCTCCTCTACGTTTTTCTCCACTTTTGCACATGAGTTACACCAAGGCGCTGAAAAAACAAATAGTACCTTTTTGTTTTCTTTTTTTGCCGTGTGTACTAGTTGGTCAAAAGTACCTTTGAACTTGGAAGGAGGTACTGCCAAAGTCTGTGTTGACATAATTAAGCTCACTGAGCAAATTATAAGGGAGGTTTTTAGGTAGGTAAGCAATGTCATGTTAGGAGCAATAAGTTGTGGTGTATATCCTAAATTAGGTTAAAGTTAAGAGGAATCCATATATAATGGTCAAGAATACATGAAAAAAAAATTATATCGCTGATTTTACCCATTGTATCGTTTTGATACATTAGATTCATCTTGAAAAACTTGCATACCTTGATATAACCCATTAAATTCACAACTTCATTATATTTTAACCCTTAAAGTTCCGTCACGTGAATAGAAGAAACGCTCTACAAAGGGTGGCCATTTTGATGGGAGGCGCCATCTCTGCCCCTTCAATTGTTGCCATGTTAGAGGGCTGTAGCCCAAGTGCCTCATCAGGTGCTCCATTCGTATTATCCGCTGATTTTCAAGCTATTGTAGCTGAGTTAGCGGAGGTAATCATCCCGAAAACAGATACTCCCGGTGCTAAAGAAGTGGGTGTTGGTCCGTTTATCGAGTTGATGTTGAAAGATTGTTACTCCTCTATTCAGCAAGATCATTTTGTGAAAGGCTTAGAGGATTTGGAAGCAGAATCCAAGAAAATGGGCGGATCTTTTGTTTCCCTCACAGCCGAACAAAAAAATGAAGTGACAGCTATTATGGCTAAAAAGGCAAAAGAAGAATCTGCTGCAAATGAAGAAAAAGCCAAACAAGTCGATACAGAGTCTGGATTGGTAAAAGACGATGCAAAGAAAAAAGACGAAGTTGAAGTACCAGTTCCTTTCTTCCGCTTAATGAAAGAATTGACATTATTCGGCTATTTTACGTCTGAAAAAGGGGCTACGGAAGCTCTTGACTTTGTGCCGGTTCCGGGACGTTATGAGGGCTGTATTAAAATGCAACCAGGCCAAAAAGCGTACGCAATTTAATTTTTATTCAACCATCACTGATCCATGTATCTGTTTTCTATTCTTGAACAGATACAAAAGAAACACGTAAAAAATCTTATGAACATACAAGGTAAAGCCAAAGAACTCAATACATACGATGCAATCGTTGTGGGTTCTGGGATTTCAGGCGGCTGGGCTGCCAAAGAACTGACAGAAAAGGGTCTTAAAGTCTTAATGCTCGACAGAGGTCGTGACATCGAGCACGTATCCGGTTACGAAACAGCTATGAAAGAAGCGTGGGAGTTCCCGCACAGAGGTCGTGCTGACTTGAAAACGAAAGAGGAATATTGGGCAGGTGTACGTACAGGCTATACCGCAAACGAAGAACATAGACATCACTTCGAAAAAGATATTGACCACCCTTACGAAGAAAAACGTAGATTCGACTGGATTCGTGGGTACCACACTGGAGGTCGTTCTTTGATGTGGGGACGTCAAAGTTACCGTTGGAATGAACGTGATTTTACAGCAAACTTGGAAGAAGGAATAGGGATCGATTGGCCTATTCGTTACAAAGATTTGGCTCCATGGTATGATTATGTAGAGCGTTTTGCCGGAATTAGTGGCTCTAAAGATGGTTATGATGTTCTACCTGATGGAATTTTCCAACCTCCAATGGAGATGAATTGCGTTGAGCGCGAAGTGAAGAAGAGCGTAGAGTCGAAACTTCCTGGACGTCATGTTACCATTGGTCGTGTAGCACACTTGACTGCTCCAACACCTGAACAGACTGCTTTGGGTCGTGCAAATTGCCAGTTTAGAAATAGATGTATGCGTGGATGCCCGTATGGTGCTTACTTCAGTACACAATCTGCAACACTTCCAGCGGCGCGTAAAACAGGTAATTTGACGTTAATCAACGATAAAATCGTTTACCAAGTCATTTTCGACGACGAAACGAAAAAAGCGACGGGTGTTCGAGCAATTGACCAAAATACGAAAGAAGAGGTAGAATACTTTGCAAAAGTAATTTTCTTGAATGCAGGTTCTATCAATTCTACTTGGATTATGATGCAGTCGATTTCAAAGACGCATCCAAATGGTTTGGGAAATGCCTCTGACCAATTAGGAAGAAATATCATGGATCACCACTTAGCTGTTGGAGCCAATGGTACCTACGAAGGTTTTGAAGATATGTACTACTTTGGTCGTCGTCCGAACGGAATTTACATTCCACGCTTTGCAAACTGGGGTTCTGACAAACGTGATTTCTTGCGTGGATTTGGTTACCAAGGTGGAGCTTCTCGCGGAAGAGGTGCGCAGACAGATTTAGAATTTGGTGCGGACTTCAAGAATGCCATGACGGGTGTAGGTCCTTGGACAATGGGTATTCAGGGTTTTGGAGAAACACTTCCAGATCCAAATAACCGCATGACCCTTACCAACAAAAAAGATAAGTGGGGATTGCCTGTCATCGAATTCGATGCAGCTTGGGGCGATAACGAGTGGAAAATGCGTGAAGCAATGATGAATGAGGCTGCCGAAATGCTCGAAGCAGCGGGACTCAAAAATATCACAACCTACCACGACAAAGAAAAATCACCAGGAATTGGTATTCACGAAATGGGTACTGCCCGTATGGGACGTGACCCGAAAACGTCTGTGTTAAATGCAAATAACCAAGTTTGGGGCGCAGAAAACGTTTTTGTTACTGATGGTGCAGCAATGACTTCATCTTCTTGTGTGAATCCTTCGCTAACGTATATGGCATTGACAGCTCGTGCAGCAGACTTCGCTGTGGCGCAGTTGAAAAAGATGAATATGTAAATTGGTATTGTCGATTAAAAACCTCCGTTGACCCAAGTTAATTGGTTTAGCGGAGGTTTTTTGTAATACAGGAATCCAGATAAAATGTTAAAAATGGCAAATATCCAATAAATTCCCCCTTAATCCTCAATTATAAAGCGACTATAGATCTCTTTCGCCTTTTCTGATATAGCTGTCGGGCGGCTCGTCTCATCGACTTGAACAATCGTTGATTCTGCAATAGCCATACATTCGTCATCTTGAAAAAGTTGTTGATGTAATTGTATTGAACTATTTCCCACTTTTATGACTGATGTCCCAATCTTGATAATACCTGGCCATTTAATCTCTCTAAGAAACTGAATATGCAACGCCGCTAATACAAATGTGACGTTTGCATTGATAGATTCTAGGTCAGGGTGGTAGATCATCTCCACGCGCCCTGTTTCAAAAAAAGTAGAAAAAATAGCATTGTTTACATGCCCCTGTCTATCTGTATCTGCGTACCGAATTTTGTCGTAGGTAATAAGCGGAAAAGATTGTTTAGATTGCTGAATCATACCCCTTTATTTGAATTAATTGCTCTTTTAATTTTCTTATTGAATTTCGAAAAGTAAAATTGGAAAATATTCTCAATTTTATAGACATTCTTCTTCAATTAATCCTAAATTTTTTATTCTCCTCCCACTCAAATTTATGCTATGTACCAATCAGTTGCCACTTTCTATTTCTAATTATTCTGTAATGTACTTATAATCAGTAGTTTATTTTGAATTTGCGCCAAATTGATTCTTATAAACAAATGAATATACACGCAACATTTTATTTAGCGCAAATAACAAATCGTTATATTTGTAAATATATAACGATTTGTTTAACCAAATTTCTTCCAATGACCTCTTCCCTGTTGATTCTACTTCTACTACTCGCACTAGTGGCTTTTCTTTACTCTTCTGTTGGGCATGGCGGAGCTAGTGGATACTTAGCAGTTATGGCATTACTGAGTATTGCGCCAGCTACCATGAAATCCTCCGCATTGGTGATGAATTTGGCCGTTTCTTTTTTCTCTTTTGTTGGTTTTTACCGTGCTGGATTTTTCCGATTATCCCTTTTTCTTCCCTTCGCACTTGCAAGTATTCCAATGGCATATATAGGCGGAACCATGACGCTCTCCGACAGTATTTACAAGAAAATATTGGCTGTAAGTATTCTGTTTTCTATTGCTCGACTTCTCTATCAAATCGATGCTCCACGCGAGCAACAACGCACCGCACCACTTTGGGGTAGTCTCCTTTCAGGTGGTTCAATTGGACTCATTTCTGGCATGATTGGTATTGGAGGAGGAATTATTCTTAGTCCCTTGATGCTTTTACTCAAATGGGCAAATTTGAAGGAAACAGCTGCTATCTCAGCGTTATTTATATTCGTTAATTCATTAGCGGGTCTGTTCGGTCAATGGCAAAAAGGAGCTATTCAGTTGCCAGAAAATATGATTTGGGCTGTAGCTGTAACGATTTTGGGTGGACTTGTTGGCTCTTACTTTGGTAGTCAAAAGTTTAATTCACCAACATTGAAAAAATTATTAGCACTCGGACTTACCATTGCCTGTTTTAAGTTACTCTTTACTTAATAATTTGTGTATTGTTTTTAAATAATAAGTAAGTTGATACAAAAATGTATCTGAATGAATTTATGAATTTAAAAAAATAGCAAGTTGTTTATCCCAACTTTCTTGTACTTCAGCTTGTAATTTCCTGAAGGCAATAATTAGCTCCTTTCCTTCAGGTGATACCTGCGTTCCTCCTCCTTTTTCTCCACCCGCTTGGGCAATAACAATTGGTTTTGTGGTTTGTCTATTCATGGATTGAATCATATCCCACGCTTTTTTATAAGACATATTCATCTTTTTGGCGGCTTGACTAATTGACCCTGTCTCCACGATTCCTTCTAATAATTCGATTCTTCCAGGTCCAATAAATCGTTCCTCTTCTCCTTCAATACGGATAATTCCTGTGATTTTTAATTGTTTATTGCTTGGAATAATCTCTTTTAACGCCATTTTTTCTTCAAGTCAAAGGTTTGTTTACGATTTCATTCAGTCGTAAAAAATAGAATTAAGCCATTTTTCGCATTCGGAAATCTCGCGGAGAAATACCTACTTTTTGTTTAAATAATCGGGTAAAATGTTGATGGTGTTTGAAACCCATCTCGTCTGCTATCTCATTTATATTTTTGGACGTAACCAAAAGTCTTTCTTTTGCCAATGCGATAAAGTGATTTTGAATATGCTCCTGTGCCGTTTTTCCTGTTTCTTTTTTGACTAAATCGCCAAAATAATTGGGTGACAAATGTAGTTTTTCAGCAAAATAAGAAACAGTAGGCAAACCAAAGCGATGCATTTCATCGTGTATAAAATACGCCTTGAATAGTTCTTCAAATTGATTTAAAATTTTATTCTGAACAGGTAAACGCGACAAAAACTGCCGGTCATAAAAGCGAACACAATACTTTAAAAGTGTTTCCATGTTCGCAATGATTAATTCTCTGCTGTGTTGATCTATTTCTTGACTAAGTTCGGTTTCAATGTTTGTGAAAAATGAACCGATTATTTCGCGCTCTCGCATTGACAAATGAAGTGCCTCATTGGATTTGTACTGAAAAAAAGTATATTGTTCAATCAGTTCCCCCAAACGAGTTCCTTTGATAAATTCAGGATGAAAGACCAATGCTTTGCCATAAGGCTGGTGCCATTCACCGATTGGGTGGCTTCCAAAAACTTGATTTGGTCCCAAAAATACCATTGTTCCTTCTGCATAATCGTATGACGTATTGCCATATTGCAAGTCTCCGCAATAGGTTTCCTTTAATGCAATGACATAAAAAGAAAGTTGGAATTTTTTCCTTTGAACCAATGGAGACGTATTGAAATCAATAAAATGAATGTGCGGATGATTCGGTATCTCGTGAAATTCAGCACAATATTCTTCCAATGTTTTGTAAATCGTCATTTTTACTCGATTATTTTCAGAAAATGAGAAATAGGCTCCCATAAAATACTGAAAAGTGGTAAATAGAACCGTAATTTAGTTAAAAGTTAGGCGAAAGGGAATAGCTAATTTTGTAAATCAATTCGTATTTATTCAACTTATCGCACTATGCACAGTAAACTTTCCTCTTATTTACTACTTTTTCTCTTTTTACAAGTAAGTGATTCTTTCGGTCAAATAGACGCCGATACAGTTAATAAGGAACAACCGGTTCGGTTTTCAGGTACGGTGGGTGTAACCAATAATGGATTTTCTATCATACCTACGTTTTCATTAAACAGTCCAGCAACCATTATCAACCTATCTTGGGCCAAAAATAGGTTCAGTTTTGACCCAGATATTCGCTTGGTTCCAGATGCCAGCAAAGGAGGTTTCATCTTTTGGTTTCGGTATCGTTTGATTGAAAAACAAAAACTTACACTTCGTGTAGGTGCTCATCCAGCTTTTACGATGATTCGTCGTTTTGAGAACGGAACTAATACAGAAATGACGGAAATGCTGCGTTTTCTTGCCTATGAGGTCGTTCCTACTTATCAAATAACCCCTAAATGGGGTATGAGTGCGATGTTTTTACAAGGTCATGGACTTGCAGATTATGGCCCGCAACGCACAGAAGCTCTGTTCTTATCCAGCGCTATTAGTCAGATTCAGATTACGCCCAAAATTCATCTTTCACTTTTTCCATCTGTTTACTTTTTACAAACGGATGGCTATAAAGGCAAATATTTGGCTGTAACTTCGATTTTGGGTCATACCAAAAGTGGTTTTTCCATTCAATCCACTATCAACCAGACGATATCTTCCTCTATTCCAGGAAATCAGTTTTTTATGTGGAATTTAGGTGTGCATTACAGCTTTCTACGCAATTACAAACGCATATAAAAGAATACAGAAGGATAATTAACTATGTAGGAAATTATCCTTCTGTGTTTTATTTTTCGAGTGAACAAGTCATCAGAAAACGCGTTTGATGAGCAGTAAATCCAGTTGCATGATACAACTTGATGGCTTTTTCATTGTAATCCTCCACTTCAAGGCGAAGGGACGCAAACCCTTCTTGCTTTAATTCTTCTTGTAAAAGTTGAATGAATTGTTTGCCTTTTCCTGTCTTACGAAAAGCAGAAATGAGATAAAACTCATCCAAATAAGCAACCTTTCCGCCAAATTCAAAACTATACGTATTTGCAATGAATTGATAACCAATAATTTGTCTATCCATTTGGCAAATATAGATAGTTCCGTATCTTTTTTCGGTCAAAACCTGTTCGATCTGTGCTTTGCGAACTGTCAAGTCAAAAGGATAATCAAATTCTGTAAAGAAATCCTGCATCATTTGCACAACGACGGGTACGTCAGACGCAATCATTTGCCGAAGTTCTAGTTCTTCCATTAATATACTTGAATTACATTCATATCACCTATATAAACGAGATAAATACAGAGTTGGCTGTAGCCCATTTCAGCATAAATTTGGGCATATTTCCGAACTTGATTTTTGTGTTTTTCGGAGGGTGACCCCGTTTTATAGTCGATGATATACACGGTTCCGTCTAGGTGAACGACACGGTCTGGGCGCAACATATCACCGGAAGGTAGTAAGATTTCTCGCTCATTTTGCACACGTGCTGGTGGCTGAAAAAGAGGATAGAGCTGAGGATGATTTACTATATTCTCTATGTCCTGTTTGAACTCGTTTATCTCATGAGGCAAAATAAGTCCGTTCCGAACCGCTTTCTCAAGTGCTTGGATGGTATCTTCTTGAAAATAAATATCTGCTAATATTCCGTGAATTTTATTTCCTTTGTCCTTTGACTTTTCTAGGGTCTCAATATCAAAGAAGCGTTCGGAGGAGCGTTTTAAGCGTAATTTATTCTTCATATCCTTGCTATGAATTGTCTCGATGAGATACGATTTTCGCTCAGTTTGCTCGCTTTCATTCCTTTCCTTGGCAATTCCTTGACTGATAAGATAAGACGGATTAGACGGATTGACACTTTGCCCAATTTGCTTCAAATACGATTCAAAAAATGTCCCAATTCCCTTGAATTTTGTTGTATTATTTGTATTATTTGTGCCTACTTTAATTGGTGTCAAGACATACAAGCGATCTTTGGGTCTTGTAAATGCGACATACAGCATGTTCAAATTTTCTAAAAAGTTAGCCTGAAGTTCGTTTTCGTACTGATTTTTAACGGGCGTTTGTAATAATTCTTTTTTGGAAGTAAGCCGTGCAACAAGAAGTTGTTTGTCCTCTTCTCCTTCTTTCCGGATGGTTAGTTCGTCTAAATTCGCTAATTGGCTTAAATCCACCCAAATATCGCTGCCAGCTTTTGGTGTAAATTCCCAATTCGCATGCGGGATAATTACAATAGGAAATGCTAAACCTTTGGATTTATGTATAGACGTAATCGTAATTGCATCCACATCTGCTGCTGTTTGCAAGGAAAATTTATGCTGTTTCTTTTCCCAAAATGTTAGAAAATCATCCAATTGGTTTCCTTCACTCGCGCTGTATTTAAGAACAATATCTGTAAGCGCAAAAATATATTCTTTACGTCCACGCGTATCTAGAAACCCAAGTTCACGGATGAGTTTTTCTGTTAGTAAGAATAAATTAGCTTCTGTGCGTTGCAGGGTCAAGGAAATGCCGAGTTCAGCCCAGAGTTCTGCATAACTTTCGGAATCGTTGAGTTTTTCTTTTACTTTTCCGTGCCATTCAATTGAGGGTGGCTGCGGTTGCGTATGCAAAGCAAATAGGCGAATGGCTTCAAATTTTGCCAATGTATTGGAAGGTTCTTGAATGACCTTTAGGAGAGAAATAACCACTTTTACCTCCCAAGCCAACCAAAGAAGAAGTGATTCACTGGTAATGATAGGAAGTTGGTGTTGAGTAAGATATTCCGCGATTTCCGCACCATGTTTGTTAGTTCTTGTCAAAATGGCAATATCTTTTAAAGAATACCCTTCATTTTGTACATTTTTAATGATTCCCAAGACTTGCTTTTTCATTTCTTCGCCTTTTGCCTCGTTTTCGTCATCATCGTTGTTGGTATCTAGCACCAATTTCAGTTCAACATGACCGCCAGATGGGGCATTATTGCGGTATTCTTGGCGATAATCGGAATATACATCACACAAAAAGGGAAATTCCTCTTTATAGGAATGGATAATATGATCAAAAAAAGCGTTGTTGAAATCAATAATCTCTTTGGCACTTCTATAATTTACGGTCAAATTTTGTGTGTCAATTCGCTCAGCGATAGATAGATATTGATCGATTTGGTACGTTGAAATCAATGGGTTTTGGATCAATTTGGCTATATTACCCTTAGATAGATGAACCAAAGATTCCATTTTTCCCCCACGCCAGCGGTAAATAGCCTGTTTGGCATCGCCTACAATCAAGTTAAAGTTTTTATTACCAAGGCTGTTTTCAAGTAGGGGAAGAAGATTATAAAATTGAATATCGGATGTATCCTGAAATTCATCGATGAGCAAATGTTGGTATTTTTCGCCAATTCGTTCGTACAAAAACGGGACGGGTTCTGTTAATACTATTGAAAGAATTTTTCGATTAAATTCACTGATAAATACTTGATTGTTTTCGGTGGTGATGTTATCAAATTCTTCTTTTATTCTACGCAAGAAGCCCAATTTGAGTAAATCCTTGTTAATGAATTGGTAGAGAAGTGTTTTCGGACGAAGTTCTTCCACCTGTTTGTACTTTTCAATTAATTCATCTTTGATTTGATCAATTTGATTCGCTTTTTTTGAGTTATTAGCGTACCACTCGTTTTCTTCAAAGGTACTTATATGTGTTTTTGACATTTCTTTTTTGAAAGTGTCTTTGGGGTTCGTTTTCAGCTTTTGGAAATAAAAGCCTACGCCATTTTTAGCACCTTTAAATTCGTTTATTTCTACACCTACTTGTTCCATAAGTGCAAGTGCTTGATTACCAAGTTCTTGTATTTTTTTATAAGTAGTGTCTAGATATGCGTTAACTTGTGCTCGGAGAACATAAAAGTCTTCAAGTTCAAAATTATCCAGTTTAGAGATAGCGGCATAGTGTTGGTCATTGAGAGATTGGTCACCAAATTTGGCAAGTTCTGGCCCAAGTTGGGTCATACTTTTGTTATTTTCTACAGTTTCCAGCGCGTACTCTTTCAAGATCTCACTGATGCGCGTTGACGTTTTATTTTGTGCTAATTTGAATAATCTTTCGACAGACTGTTCTAAAATGGCTTCCGAGTTTAGCTCTGTTTCGTAATTATAGGGAAGTTGTAAATCCTCTGTGAATGCGCGTGCAATTTGGTTGATAAAACTGTCAATAGTCTTTACTGCAAAGTCACTATAATCATGTAAAATAGCTTCGAAAGCTTTTTTAGCGCGCTCTTGAATGATGTTGTTGCTAGTAGGATCTATCCCAGCTTGTGTACAAATAGACTGATACATACTCCATTCGGGTGCATTTTCAGAAAAATTGGGTGATGAAAATGCCTCTAATGTTTGCATGATGCGTTCTTTCATTTCATTTGCAGCATCGTTTGTAAACGTAATTGCTAAAATGTGACGAAAGTAATAAGGTTGCTCTTGATTAAGGAGTAACGTTAGGTAGGCTTGAGTAAGGGTATAGGTTTTTCCTGAGCCCGCGGAGGAGCTATAAATTTGAAGTTTTGACATGGTGAGGAGCGACTTTTTCGGTAAATGTACGTAAAAAATAAATAACTAAACAAGTTAATTTAGCTGATAAACGGGCAAGAAACTACATAGTTTTTCAAATGCTAGTTGATCTTTTGGAAGCCCATTTTTGACAATAAATGCACGATACGTATCTTCTAAATAAGGTAGATTGAGCTCTTTGTGGGTGTAATGAGCAGCAATTAGCCCTTTGAAACACCGGTGTATTTGGTTATAAATGTATGGACAATTTTTAGTAGGGAAATCATTCAACAATTGGCTAATAGAAGACACATGTGTATGTTTTGCGATAAAGGGAAATCCTTTTTGAAGCATAAAATCTTGAACAGACTGCACCATCTCTTTCAAGTCATTTTCAGTTTTTACCTTATAACGGAAGTAGGGTTCGCCTGATAACTTTCCTATGCTTGTAATCCAGGTAGTGGCTTCGGAGCGATAATCTAGAGGAAGTTCTAAAAATTGTTGAGCTAATTCTTCAATAAGTTGACTACGGACTCCTAGGTGCACTTCTATCCACCACTCGTTTGCGATGGCATTTGCATTGAAGATAATTGAATGAAAGCCAGCCACAGTAATCCTTCTGAATTGTTTTTTTTCCAGAATAAGTTTGTACGAATGAGCATTAAAGAACTCTTCGCACATACGGAGCAATTTAAGTTCAAACTGGTTCGCGCGCATGAGCTGGTTATTTTCTATTAGAAGTATAACTAGCCGCATAGAAAGTTGTTTATTCTTTTTGTTTAAATAAAAAAATACTCAATCTAGTTGCCTAGTTGAGTATTTTTAATTAGTTGATTATAGGTTACTTATTTTGTTTTTTTCCGTTTAGTTCCATTCCTTGTACCAAAATGGTAACTCCTTGGACACTTCCATTTGTATCTCTTTTAAATACCAATGTTGCCCCATTGTTGGATTCATAAAATTCATCATAGACAACTGTCCAATCCAATGGGCCCTGTCCCACACCGGGAGCGGTGGCTTGTAAAACGCCTCCTTGGACGGAAACCGTAAGTACATCAAATGGGGCGCCAGACATTTCGTAATTTCCTTGATAGTCAGCTGGTTGTGGTTCAGGACGTTTGCCTACAAATGTTTCACCATTAAACATTAATTCCAAACCGATTATGATTCCGTTGGCATTTTTAGTAAATGTGACACTTCCACTATGTGCTGAAAGCGAGAATACATCTGGTTTGTCTGTAGCATCTAGTGAGGTGGTATTTCCACCGTCGCCCGAACCAATCAGTTTACCGTTTTCAAGATATACCTCAATTTTAGATACAGGTGCGTTTTCAAGTTGATACGTCCCAAGGTATTTCTTTAGATTGATGTTTTGTGCAGTACTTAGGAGTGAGACAAAAGCAAAACAAGCGAGTAAAAGTAGTTTTTTCATCTTTTTTGTGGGTTGATATAATACAAGTTTAGATAATTTATCTAAAATTAAGCGGAGAGTCCATAAATCCCAAACGTTGAAGTGGATATTGGGGTTATCTTGTTTAATTTTGATATCTCATATTAACAAAAAGAAATGGCAAAAGTTACTGACCACATTGCAGCAGCGCAGGGGAAACCTTTATTTTCTATTGAAATCATTCCACCAGCAAAAGGAAGTAAGATAGATGAATTATTGGAATCTATTGAGCCAATGATGGAATTAAAACCTCCATTTATTGATGTTACCTTTCATCGGGAAGAATATTTCATGCATAAAATGCCTGACGGTTCTGTGAAGGAAGTTCGAAGTAGAAAGCGCCCTGGAACGGTTGGGATTTGTTCTGCAATCATGCACAAATTTCATATTGATCCTGTGCCACACGTACTTTGTGGAGGTTTTACAAAAGATGATACGGAAGATTTACTGATAGATTTGAATTATTTGGGTATTGAAAACGTCGTGGCTTTGCGTGGGGATACTGCTAAACCGTACGATTCCTTTAAGCCGAAAAAAGACGGTCATGCTTACGCAAATGAGTTAGTTGAGCAGATAAAAGATATGAACAAGGGTAAGTATCTGTACAGCGATGAGTCTGAATATTTAGACAATAGCAATTTCTGTATTGGAGTTGCAGGTTACCCAGAAAAGCATATTGACGCGGTTGATTTTGCTATTGATTTTGCCAATTTGAAACGTAAAGTAGAGGCAGGTGCTGATTATATTGTGACGCAGATGTTCTTTGATACGTCCAAATACATTGATTTTGTACTAAAATGTCGCGAAAACGGCATAGACATTCCAATTATTCCAGGTTTGAAAGTGTTATCGACTAAAAAACAAGTAGATATTCTTCCTAAACTTTTCCATCTTGAACTTCCTGACGATTTACGCGCTGAGGTCTTGGCGTCTAAAGATGATAAGGCCGCGCGTGAAATTGGTATCGAATGGTGTGTAAAGCAAGGCAAAGAGTTGATGGATTTCGGAGTTCCGGCACTACACTTTTACACAATGAGTAAATCAAGTACGACGATGGCAGTAGCTAAACAGTTGTTTTAAACAAGTCTTGTTTCGCTGTAAAGGCCTCACAAATTAGCTTTGTGAGGCTTTTTTATAAAAACGCATATCGAATTTGAAGACGTGCATCTGTTTTGTAAGGAAAATTAATTTCATCTTTTCCTGAACCCATTTTTTCTCTGTCCCAAACTTGTGTGCGGGCGCATCGAGCCCAAATGTCTATTTTCGGGTGTACGGACCAACGGGCTACGATATATGACCGAACGCCTTGCCCATAGAGACTCGGAAAAGAAACAGCAAATTGAACGTCATTTTCAAATGCATACACGCGCGCAGAAAAGTCAGTTGTATGAAAATACCCAATTCTCCCTTGGATTTGCCAATTTTTATGTTTCCATTTTACATCTTGTAAAAGTGCGCCGCCACTTTGTTCCGTTTGTGGTGTGTGATTCCCGACCAATCTTGTCTGAAAAACCCATCGGTTTTCTGAAGAAAAACTAGCTTGTATCAACGCTTGCCATCTGTTTTGTGTCGTCGTGTCGTCTATCAAATTTAGTGCTGAAAACTGTCTGCGTTGCTTTCGTTGAATTTGAAAAACGAATTGTTTTTTATCACGTGTTGCGTATTGCCAACGAAGTGCATATTGAGTACCTGAACTAGGGCCAGAAGTACCAAAACGAAGCCATGGAAATTGAAAGGTATCCACAAAAGCAGTCCAAGTTTGATACTTAGAAACCAAGAATTTGATGCCACTGTAAAGTCCCTTTTCGTTGATGATTCGGCTATTTTCGGCAAATCCATTGCCATAAAAGCTTTGAAAAGAAGGTGCATAATTTCGCCAAAGAATTGCCCATTCCCACTGTGGGTGCAAGGCAGTAACGAGCCCGTGAACTTGTCCGAGTCGTTGATTTTTCGACATCGCTATCTCACCAAAAAAATGGGCATTTTGTTTTCCGAGTGAGTAATAAACAGAACCTACTGTATTTTCTGAACCCGAAAACTCGTGAAAATTAGCCAAAGATGTTGATTTTTTCCATTCTCCGTTGAAAAGTGTATGTAACCATGTCATTCCGACTTGAAATTGCTTCGAAGAGTACGTCAGATTTCCACCCCAATTTGTTTCTAAAAGGTTTTTTCGACGATTTATTTCTGTTTCTGTTCGGTGATTTCCCGCAAGTGAGAGGGAAGAAAATTGAAATAAGCTATCGTTTGCGAAGGATGTCGGGGTTGCATCGCGGCGAACATGGGAAGCAAATAGCGTAAATTCCCATTTGTCCAAGGTATAGGTGGCAGCAGCTCCTCTGAAATAGCCTGACTCAACGAAAGATTGATACGGTCGAATACCGCCTTGACTTCGGCGAATGGTATAAATGGTTTCCCCGCCTTTTCCAACGAAAAATCCTGCACCTAGCACAAGTCCTTGCCCAAATTGTACTTGATAGTCACCTAAAAGAATATTTTTCCAATTTCCTTTTTGTTGAATTTGGACGTGTCCCGAAAAATAATCGGTTACTTTTTGTTCGCCAGGATCTTTTTCAAAGAGAAAACCAAGGCTAAAATCTCGGCTATGTTGCCAGCGATACCGTCCAACTTGGCGAACAGGTGAACCCAGATAAGTGCTATCTGTATAGCCTTTGGCTCGTTCGAAAGTATAATCCCAACGTAAGAGAAAATAGTGTTCTGTGGCACGTTGAAAAAAGGGTCGTCCCGTGGCTTGGCGTGTCGTTTTTATCTTGAATAAGGGGGAAATAATTTCTACCAATTCGAGTGGCCAATCTGGGATAGATTGAAGTTCATAGATGTCTTGAAAACCATTAATTTCTGTTCGATAGTTGATGAAAGCAGAAATTTGTGGTTCGGAGAGTAGAAATAAATCTCGAAGGTCTTGGGCTGTCACTTGATTAATGTCGAGTGGACTTTGGTATAATTGGTAAATTTGCTCCATAAGTTGTAATGTCGTTTCCTCATCTGTTTGGTCGATGGGTAAAATACGTTGCATGATAGCCTCCAAAGCGGGTTCTTTGTGTATGTTTTTCATTTGTCCCCAAACAGGAAAAGTGAGAAAAATAAGGAGAAGTGTTTTCATGGTTTTGGAAAAAGATAGGTAAGTGAAAATTGGCTTTGTAAGGGTCTTTGTACACTCTTTTGAATGGATAAAGTGGCTTGAAGTTTTTTTGATGTTTCTTGTGTAAGTGAAAAATGAAACTGGGAAAGGCGAGAATAATAGCCAAAGCTACTGATGAATTGAGGGCGAAATCGGTAGAAAAGTGTTCCCTGGAAAGCAAAGTATTGACGTGAAATAGTTAAATCTCCCGTTATTTGCAGGACAGGAATCGGTTGAAATTCAACGCCAATGCGACTCTGTATATGCGTTTTTAGTTTAGACTGTAAAAAGGAAACCAAGGAGGCCAGTCTAAATTGGTCGGATAATTGGGTATTGGTACCCATATCCAAACGCATTTGAGAATATCCACGAATGTCAGGGCCATTCATTTGCAAATAGTGACTTCGAAAACCGAGCGACGTATTGCCCATTTTTTTTGCCCAACCCAATTGTATGCACGAGGTGTGGAGCAGCGCATCGCCGTTTCTTTCCAAACCCAGATGCAAAAAATGAGCAGATTTGACCGTTTTTTGTCCGTAAAATTGATATGAGTTTAGCCCACCAAATCCTCTTTGAAAATGGAATTGAAGGAAGGGAACAGAAAATAAGGAGCTGCTTGCCGGATTGCCACGCGCAAGGAGAAAGACAAAGGAAGAAGCAGTAGGAGGGGGAGCGATAGACTCTTGAACGTGTGTTTGCCCCCAACTGGTAACAGACATCAAGCCAAGCATCGCTGCTAGTGACGTATTATTTATTTTCATGGCGTGTATTTTGAATCCACAAATTACACGAATTTGCCCTAAATGCAATAAAAAAAGAGAAGATTACGCTTCTCCTTTTTCGTTGGTTTCTTAATAAATTTGAGATAATGGGTGAATCATTAGTTCGTCTATAACCACATGTGGTGGTTGATTCATCAAAAATAATATACTCCTTGACATGTCTTCTGGCTTAAGATACTTGGCATGTTTAGGATGACCTTGCGGTTCTTTGTGAAACATCGTGTCCACAACACCCGAATAAACCACTGATACTTTTATCCCATATTCTCTTACTTCTTTGCGCAGAGCCATCGAGAAGGCATCTTGTGCATATTTGGAAGAGCAATAAAGTGAACCTCCATCAAAAACACGTTTCGCAACGTCAGAAGCAATGTTGATTATATGCCCCGCTTGCTTTTCTTTCATGAAAGGGAGTACCGCTTTGGAGAACAAAAAAGTCCCCTTTACATTGGTTTCATATATTTCATCCCATTCCGCAGAGGTTATTTCTTCCGCACGTTTGAAAATTCCAAAACCTGCATTGTTAACCATGAAGTCGATTTGGCCAAAATGAGTAAGTGTTTCTGAAATAATCTGCTCGACAAAAGATTCGTCCGAAACATTTCCAACAAAAAAAAGACAGTCGCCTCCCTTTTGCTTGATTTCAGCCGAAATTTCTTGTAGCTCTTTTTCACTTCGAGCGATTAGTACGACTTTTGCTTTTTCTGCCGCAAGGTCAAAGGCCAATGTTTTTCCTATGCCTTTTGATGCGCCTGTAATAAGGGCGACTTTATTTTCTAGATACATAATAGGGTTTTGTGATTTTGTGTCTCATCTTTTCCGTTTCAAAGGTAAAAATTTCTTCTTTCAAACAGCATTTTTAAGGATTTCAAAGATAGGTGGTTTTACACTTTGTACTTACTTAGCAGGCGATTAGAGGATTTTTTTACGCTTAAACCATATATAAATACTTACAGAAATAATAGCCATCAAGCCCAAAGCCATAAAATAACCCGTTTGCCATTTTAGTTCGGGCATGTTTTCAAAGTTCATTCCATAAATTCCTACAATGAAGGTCAGGGGTAAAAAGAATACCGAAAAAATAGTAAGCAATTTCATGACATCATTATTCTTTTGAGCATTTACAGATAAATACGTATTGAGTAAGTTATTTGCATTCTCCAAAACTTCTTCGTAACTCAAAAGAAGGCTTAAAAGTCGGTCTTTAATATCCTGTAAAGCTGTTTTTGATTGATCGGGTACTTCCAGTTGATGAATTACATTTTGAAATATTTGCAGAAGTTTTTTCGTAATTCTTGTTTGTGCTTTCAGAAAATAGAGTTCTTCTAGAGATACTTTTGCATAATCTTGAAGAAAAATGGTTTTCTCTATTTGCATGATTTTTTCATCCAATTCATTCAACGGATTGCGATAGGTTTCCACCATTTTATAAACTAAATAAATCAAAATCTCCTCAGTGGTTTGGAAGTCTTTGTTTACATTTTCTAAAAAATCAAATGGGCTTCGGTGAATGGTTATTATTTTCGAATCATTGTAAAAAAAGGCAATTTTGTTCGATAATTCACTTACTGTTGTTGCTCCTTCTTTGATTGTGGAAGTAAATGCCCTTAAAATCAGAAAGTTATAGTTTGGTTGCTTTTCGAACTTGGGCAAATGTCCATGTTCTAGACTATCTTTTATTTGAAATAGATCTAATTGATATTCTTTCGCAATGAGGTCTAGACTTGCTTTTGCGGGTTGACAAAAATCTATCCAAACAAAATTCTCGAACTGTATCTTGCTCTGATTTGCGTGTTGCGTATGCATTAAAAATAAGTTTTTCAATTCTTGCTTTAGCTCCAAGCTTGTGTGAACGAGGGTTGGAGAAATAAAAATGAATGGATTTTGGACTACTTATAAGCTACATTTTATCAGAAGATTTAAAGTCTAGCATTATCTGAAATGATGCTTCAACAGACAATGGTTCGATTTTCCACTAATTTCCTTCTTTTTACGCGCTAGCTTTTTTGGGTAATCTTATGGATTGGTTGATGTTTCTAATTTATACCATTCGATGTTTTCGAGTGGTTTACGTCGGTCAACCTGAATTTTTTCTGGATAAAATGTTGCTAAATAATCGAGAATGAGTGGTTCAGATTCACCTAAATCCCATAATTTATGGTATTTCTGCATCCAACGAATTTTCTCTAGCCACGTTTCACGGGTGGCACCGTATTGAAGAATAAGTTTGCTAGAATGACACCCCGTGCAATGTGCAAGGACTAGTTCATAATTGGGTGCCATCGTAAGTCCAGTAAAACCGTCTTTTGCGTAAGTTGTATCTTTTTTGATACTTGAAACAGGCAAAAATGTATGTTCATTCGCACCAATAGAACGTACAGAAAGGCCGATAAATAGCAAAATAGAGACAAAAAAGCTAACTAGTTTAATTGATTGCTTCATAGAATTACGATTCAGAAATAATTTTTACGGCGATACGATGACAAGAATTGTTCAGATAACCCTTTGGGTTCCAACCCGGTATAACCATCGGTTGAGCTGCCCCTTTTTCATCCGTTGCTTTTGCCCAAATTTCATAATATCCAATCTCGGGAAAAGGAATTTCTATTCGCCAATCCTGCCAAGCATATTTATTGATTGGTTTTTCTAGTGTACAAGGCAACCAAGTTGCACCAAAATCAACAGAAACTGCCATTTCAACGACTGCCAACTCGCCTGCCCAAGCATGACCTCTAACTTCCAACGTCTGATTTTTGTCCAATATCGCTCCACTTCTTGGATACGTTATAATGGATTTTACGGGCATTGACTCAATAATCCGCATTGGATTTTGAGAACTAACTTTTTCACCAGGTGCAACTGGGTAAGTGGGCACGCGGTAATCATTCATTTTTTCGCCATCGTGAATTTTATTACGTACCAAAATACGTTGAATCCATTTTCCTGAAACAGACGCAGGATAGCCTCCAACCACTAACCGGACAGGAAATCCGTGCAAAAGCGGAATTGGTTCTCCATTCAAAGAAAAAGCAAGAAGTGTTTCGTCTTCTAAGGCTTTGCGGAGGGGAACACCGCGTGAAATGGCAGAAAGAGTTGGGTCGCCACTCAAATGTTCGTCCGCACCATCGTACCCAATATACACAGCGTCCGGTTTTAGACCTATGCTTTCCAAAACATCTCTAAGCCGAACTCCTGACCAAACTGATGAACTTACAGCACCTTCTGTCCATTGATTTCCAGAGGTAGCAGGCGAAAATCCCGCACGTCCGTTTCCGCCACACTCAAGCGTAATTTGGTAGGAATAGATGGGGAATTTTGATTTTAATTGCGCAAGTGTGAAGGATGTTTCTTTAACAATGGATTCTCCAGAAAAGGTAATTGTCCACGTATCTTCATCTATTGACTCAGGTACTTTTCCATTATTTCTGACAAACATTTTGTCTGAAGTCGTGACTTTGTCATCCAATAAATGGACAGGAGTTTCAAGATTTAGAGGTCTGTCACCTCGGGAAATCAACGAAGGATGTTTCCCTGTTGGAATTTCCTGAAATGCTTTGGTTGAATGAATAGTTGCCTTATCTCGAGCAAAAATATCCGAAGAATTGACAAGTAAGAGGGCGCCAGAAGTGGTTAGCGTTTTTTGGAGGAATGCCCTCCGGTTATTGGATTTTCTAGACATACGAATAGGGTTGAATAAGTACTTTGGTTCGTTTATGCGTATCGTCTTTTGACCATATCCATCAGTTCTTCAACTTCATGTGCAGAGACGTCCCACAAAAACTTAGGAACAAATTTACGAACAATTTTATCTCTTGCTTCTTGGTAGTTTGCGCAGTGGTCTAGTTCATGCAAGGTTTCTTGGAAAGCCAAGGCATCTCCTTTAAATAACCCATTCAGAAATAAAAATTTTTGATTTAGTGAAAGACTACTCTTAATAGATTCAATTTTGCTTTGCTCGTTTAGGCTGTTTTGAAAAGGGAAACCAGCCTGACTATCGTTTAAGTTCGTGGCAGGTTTTGGAGGAGTTATCGGAGGATTTACCGGTTTTTGTTTTATCTCATCCTGTGGAATTTCTGGGATGACTGTTGGGCGAAGACTAGAAGGAATAAAAGGATCTTCATTTTTTGATTTTTCAATGAGTTCTTTGGGTGGGGTAGGCACACTTGGTATATGGGTATCCTTTATATTTCGAAGCAGTCTATTTTCAATTTCCTGATCAAAAAATGATTTATTAGCAGCAGATGGAAAAATTGCAGTCACTTTTGGTTCTTCGTAGATAAGACCAGCAGGGACGGAGACGATGGATTCTAATTGTTGAAGTATTTCTGTTGTATCTTCTAATTGAATAGAGGTGAGAATTGACTCGAACAGAGCCGTTGCTTCTGTGAAAAGAAGCCCCGTTTGTGGTAATTGTTGTAGCCATTGATCAAAAAGAGGGGTATTTACCTTAACATATCTTCCAAGCTGTACTGCCCACTCTGGTACGATATAAGCATCCTCGGCCTCCCTCAGTTGTTTTTCGTAAAATGTTATAGGGGACAGACTTAGTGCAATCGTCTGGAAAAATGATTGTGCTAACAAGGGCTTAAAATCTACCTCTTTAATAGAAATATGTTTGGAAAGAATATTTACAAATTGGGTTAATGCAGTAGAAACTTCTTCGTTTGAATAATCAAAATAAGGACTTTTCAATCGGGCAATTTCTTTCTGCCATTTCTGATATAACGTTCTTACTACAAGCAAATTTACTTGGTCAATTGTTGTCAAATCGAGTAGTTGTTCACCAATGATTTGATCTTTATCAGAAAAAAAGTCATCGCAAATTTTCTGTGCAAGTGCTTCTGAATAAAGGGTTGCTGCTTCCAAATTCCATTTGTAGGTCATCTGTAAATTCGTTTTTTTTGTAACACGATTGTATTTTCCTGAAAAGTTAAGCAAAAATTGAGTCTACTTGCATCCTAATCATTTGCAGAGTAACAGAATCTTTTTTGCTTTGCGATAACGAATAAAACAAAAAAAAATGTTTATTGAGCCTCAAAGAGAAAAAAAAGTTGGACAAAAAATTGGTTGGGTTGAAGTTATTTGTGGTTCAATGTTTTCAGGTAAAACAGAAGAATTGATTCGGCGCTTGAATCGAGCAGACATTGCCAGGCAAAAAGTACAAATTTTTAAACCTGCGGTAGATACTCGTTATCATGAAGAAAATATCGTTTCGCATAGCAAACGAAGCATTGTCTCTGAACCTGTAGCTACCTCTTCTGAGATTTTAACCCGTTTGACAGACTGTGAAGTCGTTGGTATTGACGAAGCCCAATTTTTTGATCTAGGATTGGTACAAGTGGTTGCGACGTTAGCCAATCAAGGGAAACGAATAATTATTGCTGGTTTAGATATGGACTCTCGGGGGAATCCGTTTGGCCCTATGCCAGCTTTGATGGCTACAGCTGAGTACGTCACCAAAGTACATGCGATTTGTGTTGTTTGTGGTGATGTTGCGAATTATTCTTACCGAAAAACAGCGAATGAGGCGCAAGTAATGCTCGGGGAAGCCGATACCTACGAAGCACGTTGCAGACGCTGCTTTCACAATGCAGACGAATGATTTTTCGCTCATTTGGAGGGACTCAAAGCTCCTCCAAATGAGCTAAGTAGTAGGCAGCTTTTGCTCGTATTTCTTTTTTCTGCTCCTCCGTAAATTTCTCCCATGTTTGATATGCCATGCCTATTCGTGGGTTTTTTCGTAACTTATCCTCATGTCTAGCGAAAAAATCCCAGTATAACGAATTGAACGGGCATGCTTTTGCACCCACTTTTTCACTTTTATCATATACACACGAACCACAATAATCACTCATTTTGTGCATGTAATTAGCAGAACCTACATATGGTTTGCTACCCACAATTCCTCCATCTGCATATTGGCTCATGCCCCGTGTGTTCGTAATTTCAACCCACTCAATGGCATCAATATAAATTCCTAAATACCAGGCATCTAATTCATCTGGAGAGAGCCCAGCCAGCAAGGAAAAATTCCCGATGACCATCAAGCGCTGAATATGATGTGCATATGCTTTTTCCAGAGATTGCCCAATGGATTTTTGTAGGCAATTCATGCGCGTTTTGCCTGTCCAGTACCAAGATGGAAGTGGTCGATTGTGTTCAAAAAAGTTTAATTGCGCAAACTGTGGCATTTTTGCCCAATATATGCCGCGCATGTATTCGCGCCATCCAATAATTTGCCGAACAAATCCTTCAATCTGCGCTATCGTGATATTCTCTTGATTTTTTTTCCAATAGGAAACTGCCGTTTCCACGACTTCAAGAGGAGAAAGCAATTTGGAATTTAACGCAAAGGAAAGCCGTGAATGATACACACTCCAGTCATTTTGAGCCATCGCATCTTCGTACGTTCCAAAATGAATGAGACAACGGGTGACAAAAAAATGTAGAAGTTCCAATGCTTCTGACCGCTGTATGGGCCAAAAAAAGGCAGTTGGGTTTATTTTTCCGATGGTCTGAACTTGCGCACGTTGAATTTCTTCTACCAAATCGGTGACATCCCGAACAAATTGCTTGGGTTGAAGGGGCACATGATTTTTAGGTAGCTTTTTTCTATTTTCCGCATCAAAATTCCACTGACCACCCAAAGGTTCGTTCTGTTCATCCATCAGAATAGCAAACTTTTTGCGCATACTCCGATAAAATGGCTCCATCAAGAATGTTTTTTTCCCTTTAAAAAAAGTAGCCAAGTCTGTTCTGTTCGTTAAAAAGTGCTCACTAGATACCGCCTTTACAGGAATATTGGGTAGTTCATGAGCTAAAGACTGAAGTTGTAAGTCTAGCCGATATTCGTCTGGTTCTTGGTATTCAAAATGGGAAATTTGTTCAATTTGACAAATGTATTTGATGTTTTGTGCCAAATCTTGCTGATTCATGGAGTCGTGTAAGGTAAGATACATCACTTGGTGTCCATCTGCTTTTAGCTGGGCAGCAAATGCCCGCATGGCAGCAAAAAAGGCAACGACTTTTTGGATATGGTGTTGGCAATAATCCGTTTCTTGTCGCATTTCCATTAGTAAATACAGTGAATCTGTCTTATTTTCTGAAAACCAAGAATGGTTCTCGTTCAGCTGATCTCCAAGAATAAGGCGAAGTGTGCGCATAATTTATTTTTTATCGTAACGTATGATTTCAATAGGATAGGGGGTGTCAAGTCCTTTTTCAAGAGATAAAATAGGTGTGGCTGTAAATGCCTGAAGGTCAAAATTTGGAAAAAAAGTATCTGATTCAAAGTGAGCTTTGACATGCGTACAATGAATCGTTTGGCAAAGCGGCAAAGCCATTTCAAATAATTGTTGGCCACCAATAACAAAGATTTCTTCTTCCTCTTGGCAGGCATAAATGGCTTCTTGAAGACTCGTTACTTGTGTAAAAAGAGATTCGACAGGATAGCATGCCTGACGAGTCAAGACAAAATTTCCAGCTTCAGACCATACTCTATGCGGATTATCGTAACTCTTCCGTCCCATAATCATTTTTTTCCCGTGCGTGACTTTACGCAGATAATCCCAATCTGCTGGAATCGGTTCTGGCCAAGGCAATGCGTTCTTGAAACCAATGCCTCGATTCAATTCAAAAGCGGTAATGAGTGAAATGGAGGGCATGTTTGCTTCCATGAATAGGGGTATATTTTCTATTACTCTGTGAACAATGTCCATGCGATGTGTTTTCTTTTTTTACTGATTTTTGTCGCATTCGGAACTACATGTTTCCTTAAAATAGCCGGATTATTCTCTTTTACTTGACTACTTTTTTTGAATGCATAAAGTGTATCTTTTGCTTTTTTGAGCGCATTTTCCAAGTCAACAATGGGCATTGGATAGTCAATACCGAGCAAACACGTTGCTTTTTGTTGCTCTTCTGGGCTCATTTCCCAAGGACAATGTACGTACGCTGTATTGCAAGCAGCGAGCTCAGGAACCCATCTTCGAATGAACGAGCCATCTGGGTCGTGTTCTTTGGATTGTTTAATTGGATTATATATACGAATTGTATTTAATCCAGTAACCGCTGCTTGCATTTGAAATTGTGGATAATGAATGCCCGGTTCAAAATCAAGAAATAAATGCGCCAAATGTGTGATACCATTTCGCCAATTTTGATACAAAACATGACATAAAAAACTGACCAGTAAAGCACGCATTCGGAAATTGATATAGCCCGTCTCATGCAAACAACGCATACATGCATCTACCAATGGAAAACCCGTTTTTCCTTCTTTCCATGCTGTTAAATGTGCTTCATTTTCTTGCCAAACTACGTCATCATAAGCCCGATTGGTCGCATAAAATTCCAGTTTGTATTCGGTCTCAAATTTTTGGATAAAATGGCAGTGCCACCGAAGTCTCGATGCAAAGTTATCGAGTTGTTTGGCATGGGGAACCTGTTTTTTCACTTCCAGATAGCGTTGATAGACTTCACGAACAGATAGATTTCCCCAAGCAATGTAAGGCGATAATCGACTGAGATGCCTTCTACTGCCTTGCGGTTTGGAGAGAGAAGAAGAATAGGCGATACTTCTTTCCCAAAGAAAACTTTCCAAATAGCGGTTTGCTTGCTTGCGTCCGCCTAGTTGCATTTGCTTTTTTGTGTTCGTATGAAAAGGAATCTTGACCGGGAATAGTTCTGTTAATTTTTCCAGTTTTGTGAACGAAGGCGAAGAAGACAAACAATCTAGTTTTGGATTTTTTAGCGAATCATGCATGTATATATGCCAATCGCGTGCCCAATTTTCTCTATTCTTTAATCCACGAATAATACCATTTGATTGAAATTCCTGCCATTCAATTGTGTTACTTCTTGTCCATTTTTTGATCCATTTATCTCGTTCGAAAGTTACTGCTAATCCTGTTTCTTGGTGGGAAAAGATACATTGTATGGGGAGTATTTCGTGTATTTTTTGAAGGATTTCTGCTGCGTCTCCTTGTAAAATGAGGAGTTTTTGTGTTGGATTTACATCCTGAATTTCCCGTTGCATATCTTGTAGAGATTCCCAGACAAATTGCCAATGGCGAAGGTCATAATGGGGGTTTTCCAACAAAATGGGTTCAAAAATAAAAAGAAGAATGGTTGGAGTAGCTTTTTTGGATGCTTCAAGAAGTGGAGCATGGTCAGTAATTCGTAAGTCTCGCTTAAACCAAACAATATTCACGTAGCTTGCCGTTTTAGGAACAGAACATCTTTGTCTTTACTTTTGTTGAAAATATTTGATTTGAAAGGAATGAAAAGCCATTTTTTGATTTTATTCGTTTTTATTTTGATGGGTTGTGCCAAAGAAGAAGATAGTTACGTACCCAAACCACGTGGTTTTAATCGGATTAATCTTCCGGCTGTCAGTTACCAAAAACTAAAAGGGGATTATCCATACGAGTTTGAATATTCTACTTCGGCGCTTATTCAACCAGATACTTTTGGTTTGGCGGAGCCTTATTGGATTATAATTTATTATCCAAGTTTGGAGGCACGTATTCAGCTGACATACAAGAATTTCGGAGGTGATTTGCAAAGATTGCAAGCACATACACTCGATGCCTTTCGTCTTGCAGACAAACATTTGATTCGTGCGACAGGAAAAACGGAGAAAATTCAGGCTTTCAAAAACGGAAAAAAAGCAGTCATTATTGAATTAGAAGGCGAGGTACCTAGTCATTACCAATTTTATACAACCGACACCACCAAGCATTTTTTACGGGGTGCTGTGTATCTCATGGAAGTATCAAAAAATGATTCCTTACAGCCTGTCATTGACTTCCTAAAAAAGGACACACAGCATTTGTTGCATACGCTACGTTGGAAGAAGTAGCTTTTTTAGTATCTTTGACTAATCACCTAACAAAGAAATAATGGAAGGCTGGGCAAAAATCTTTTCAACGAAAAACTCCATTCAAGCAGAAATGATTGTGTTTGAATTACAAACAGTTGGCATTCAAGCAGTACACATTAACAAAAAAGACAGTAGCTATCCTGTTTTCGGGATGTGTGATGTATTTGTTCCTGTCGATGCCAAACTGCAAGCTGAAGAGTTTCTAGAGAGCTTAGATTTAGACACCTCCCATTGATTGGTTTATATTTTCGTTTATGACCCTACAAAACTATTCCAATTTAACCCAGCGCATCATCGCCGCCCTTATTGCTGTTCCCATTGTACTTCTAGCTATTTGGTATAATCACTGGACATTCTTTGCGCTTTTTGCCATTATTGCCGTTTTGACTCAGTTGGAGTTTTACAAATTATTACGTTTGGATGACCACCTACCTTTGGCGGCGTGGGGAACATTCTGTGGTGCTATAATTATCACATTGACTTTTTTCATTGAGCTAGAAGTTATTTCTTTTCGCTACTATTACTTGGTAGTTCCTTTATTAACGACGACTTTTTTTATTAAATTATACAAGAAAAAAGACGAAAAACCCTTTGCAAATCTGGGTTATACGTTTCTTGGAATTATCTATGTGGCCATGCCTTTTGCGCTACTTATTGAGCTTATCGTAGATGTTAACCACTACAAACCCTTGCTCGTTGTAGGTATATTATTGATTCTGTGGGCAAATGATTCGGGTGCATATTTTGCCGGTCGTGCTTTAGGAAAACGAAAATTATTTGAGCGAATCTCTCCGAAAAAGACGTGGGAGGGTTTCATTGGAGGCGCTTTGCTTTCTTTTTTTATTGCTTTTTTGATCAGTCAATATTTTGATGTCGTATCTCAGATAGAATGGTTGGCGGTGGCTTTCATTATTGTGATTACCGGTACACTTGGAGACTTGGTTGAGTCGTTATTCAAACGAAGTATTTCCATCAAAGATTCAGGTTCTATCATTCCTGGGCACGGAGGTTTTTTGGATAGATTCGATGGATTATTATTATCCTTACCGTTTATCGTTACATTTTTTAAATTATTTGGCGAATGAAATATAGCTATCTACTAATTTTCCTTTTCATATATCTTGTTTCGTACAACACACAGGCACAAGGTGAAAATAAATACATTACTTTCTCAGGCTTTGTGATTGATAGTAAAACTGAAGAACCCTTACCCAATGCGTATATCAGCATTCCGGAAGCAGGTAGAGGAACTATTGCAGATGCACGGGGTTACTTCATTTTGTATGTTTTTCCGGAAGATAGTATTGTTTTTAGCTATGTTGGATTTAAGCCACAGTATCATAAAATTCCTAAAAAAGCACAACTTAATTATTCGGCAGTAGTTGAATTACAACAGGATGCTAAGTTATTAAAAGAAGTAAAGGTTTACCCTTTTAGTACAGAGGAAGAATTCAAAGAAGCACTTGTTAAAATGGAGTTACCAGACGCGCGTGAACGGGCTTTATTAGAGAAAAACTATAGCCGAGAAAAAGTTGCGGAAATGATTGCCATGCGTGGAATGAGTGCTGATATGAATTACAGGTATGCGATGAGCCAGCAATTGCAACAATACCAGACGCGGGGGCAAGTAACTTTAAACCCATTATTGAGCCCAACTTCTTGGGGTAATTTTATCAAATCGGTGAAGTCGGGAGCTTTTACAGACAAATCTTGGAAAGGAGCAGCCGATGTGATTCCGAGAGAACCAGGGACACGAGACAATATATTTAGAAATGGGGGCAATTAATTGTCCCCATTTTCATTTTCTTTGAACCATCCTGCATACATGACGTAATTATTGGCTGTACGTAGGAAAACTTCACCTAATTCAGGGCTAACATCTTTCAGGTATTTGGCGGGATTTCCGGCATAAATCGTTCCTGACTTTACGCGTGTACCTTGTGTGACGATAGCACCGGCTGCTACAATTGCATTTTTTTCGATGACTGCCCCGTCCATGACGATAGCACCCATTCCAATCAACACCTCGTCTTCAATCGTGCAGCCGTGAACAATAGCGTTGTGTGCAATGCTGACGTAATTTCCGATGACAGTAGGATGTTTTTGATAGGTACAATGAATAATTGCACCATCTTGGATGTTTACGTAGTCACCCATGTGAATGCTGTGGACATCTCCGCGAACGACGGCATTGAACCAAACCGTCCCGTGTTTTCCCATGGTGACGTCTCCAACAATCGTTGCGTTGGGTGCAAACCAACATGATTCATCGTACTTGGGTTGTTTTCCTTTTACTGGTAAAATAAGTGCCATAGAATGTGAAATAAAAAAGACGTGTTAAAAAAGAAAAGTTTGAGATGATACAAGCCGCAGAGAGTTGTGATTTCTGTTACACAAAACACCACGTCCTGCGAAAAGTCTAAGTAACGAAAAAAAGCGGAAGGGACAGTTGATTTTTACGTTGATTTTGGGGGAATAGAGAGAAGTTAGGTAGAAAGGTGTGGTATGCATTTATTTATACAGGTATAGCGCAAATCAATATTTTCTTTACATGCTGTTAGTATTCGTTACTAATTTAATTCAAATTTTAAAGGTTTATATGTATAGGATTCACATTCCCAAATCCATTGTACACATTGCCTATTTAATGATAAATTATTCACAGGGTCAGAAATAATTAATTAGTTTATCTAAATATGGTAATAAAAAATGATTTTGTTTAATCTGTGCAACTGCAATTATACTCCTCCTTAAAATTAGCTACACTATTTGATATAGTCTTTTAAATTTTTTTCGCAATATTTATTTTATTGTCAATTGCGTCAAAATACTCGACATAGTCTGTCAAATCAGCATCAATCCAATTCAACATTTCATAAATTTCATTTTTGATATTTTCTGCATATGTAAAATCAATTGTATTTCCATTAAAGCAAATAGGCTCATTATGATATACTCTATTTCTAAACTCTCTTATTCTGTTTAGTTTTTGACTTATTGCACTTCTATTTATTCCAGCAGGTTTATTTTTAAAAGAATGTATAACAATTCCTCCAATAAGTCTATAATGGTGAGGGTCGAATAAACTAGTCCAAAATCCGAATGATTGTTCAGCTACAACTTTTCCAGCGGTTACTAATCCTCCTTTTTTTCTTATCGTTTTTTCTGAACTTATGATTGAATTTTTAAGAAAAAATCCAGATTTACTTAATGAATAGTCGCTCATAAAACCATTTTTCTCTGTAATAATCCAGTTTGGATTTGCGAAATGTGTGGATACCTGATAGTTGCAAATGTTTCTCAAGAATATTTCAAATAAGTTTAATACAGGATAGAAAGATTGCGCAACTCTTAAGTTTGCTCTGTATAATTTTTGCACTTTTGTTTTTGAACTACCTGATGCTAATAAAAATCTATTTAATCTAGGTTGCGAAAGATAGTATTCAAGTTTATTATATTCCATTAGTTTTCTCTTAAAAAGACTGATTTTACAAAATATGTCATATATTTGTGTCGTAATGCTTAATCAAGCCTCTTTTCGTAAAAGAAAACGTAATTAAGTGAAAGATTTTACTTAAAGCTCTTTGGTTCTTCCGTGGAGCTTTTTTATGTTACGCACAATTATAAATACACACAAAATTCACACCTATTACCATTATTGATTGTATTGAGTATTTTTTGTGTTGTTTTTAATCAAATAAAACTGAGATTTCCCCAATTTAGAGTACAGTGTTTAGACGGCACAAGATAGAATGAGAAATGATTTCCCAACCTTTTCAGACCCAAATGCTTTCTTTGATTTCTTTTCATATTTTTATTCATCGTTTTGGGAGGTATATGTTTAAGCACGTTTAGAAGAACAAACAAATGTATTTACTGTTTCGCTTTATTCCAAACACAAGTGTATTTCTCTCAGAAATAATAACCGATTGGTTTGGTTCTATTAGAAGCTCTTTGGATGTAAATGAGTCAAGCATAACTAAAGGGTTAAATATAAGCTAGTTAGACGTATTAGTTTTACGAACCAGTTACATAGGTATGGCTCATCAACGGGTGCGCATAAGTCTGTCATATATTTTTCTTATCTGCAAATCTCCAAAGCCGTATATTCCTTCTCTTTCCGAAAACGTCGAGAAAACGATTCCAAAATCTGTCGATATTGTCTCGATTATTTCTTTTACAACTTGGTCAGGTCTGCCCAATGTTTTGTCTTTCGGAAATCGCTCAATATGAGCTTGGCATATTTCTGGTAGATATTCGAAGCACGAAGAGGGAATTTTAGAAATGTCTTTCAATGTATCAAAATCGTTGTTTTGATAGGCTGACCATGCATTTTTACCCAGTTCAATATCTTGGGAAGACAATTGAATTTTTGAGTAATACGCCTGTTCGAGTTGTTCCGTAGTAGCCATTCCGAAACCTTTCCAGGTGTCTGCACTATGCACAATGAAAGGAAAAATTCGAAATATTTTATACGTCGGATTATGTGCAAGTATCGAAATGACAAACCACATATTTGTTTGGCAAAAAAGGTCGTTTTCAAACCAAAGACAAACTTCTGAATGGTCAGGTAGATTAATTAATTTTTCAAACTCACGAACCGTTTTGTGAAAATAGTCTTCTTTTGTTACATTGTAAGCTTCCGCAATAAAATCTGCACGTACGTTCCAAAAGTCAGCGATAGTATCAGTCGATAATTTGCCATCTATGAGGCATTCTCTGCAAACAATAAAATCTTGATTGATTTTGGTTTGTTTTAGTTGGTCTGCGAGACAATCTCCGTTTAGTACATGATACCTTGTCATTGATTTGTATTTGGTTTTACCACGCCTATTTTGTGGTGATTTCGGGAAGATTACAGAATTTAATTCATTCAAAATTAGTTGAAATATTGATTTTTTGCCAAAGTGTAAAACGAATACGATTCTTTGTTTATGAGATAGGGTAGGGTATAGAGACAA
>CAYNRA010000011.1:30764-50280 GCA_964399465.1 uncultured Cytophagales bacterium | reverse complement strand
ACGCCGTCTTCTTTGAGGAGATTTCGGGCTAATTTTAATCTTGGGTACATCATATTCAGCCAATTGCTGTGGTAACGCCCGTTGCTTTCACTGTTGGTACTTATGCGTTTGCCGTCTTCGCCGAGTTGCCCCGTAATGGCTAAATAATTGTTTAGGTTGTCGCTATAATTGTCTTTATAGACAAAGTCTTTGCCTGTGTTATAGGGTGGGTCAATATAAATCATTTTTATTTTGTTGGCATACCCTTTTTGGAGGAGCTTGAGAACCTCCAGGTTATCGCCTTCAATGAATACATTTTGGGTCGTATCCCATTCTTTGCTACTTTCTTTGTCGGGAAGCAAGGTGGCAGTACTTGGTTTATTGGCTTCTCGGCGTGCCATGCTTTTGCCTGCCCAGGTAAAGCGATAGAATTCCTCGTCGGTTTCTGTGTAGTCACCGAGTAATGCCAGCAGTTCTTGTTTGTCAATTTTCCCTTCTTTGTTTAGTTGGGGGAATAGTGATTTCAGTAATTCGATGTTTTGGGCGACAAAGTCGGGGCTTTGGCTTAGTTCATGCCCTTTTTCTAGTTTTTCCATTGATACTTAGTTGTTTGAGAGGTATATTTTTAAATCTTGTATTCGTGTTTTTTTCGTTTGTATTTGCAAGTTTACTTCGATGCGTATATTGAGTTGGGTTTCCTTTTTAAGTGCTTCGATAAGGCGGTTAATGTCTTTTTCTAGTTGAGTAATTTGTTCTAAACAGAGGATATTTTCGTTCAAATTCTCTAGACTTTTGAGTTTAAATATACCCCCAACAAGGAGGGCAATTTGCAACGACACAAAGCAGTTCACGTAGCTATCGTAGAGGTCTTTCAGGTGGGTAGTTGTCACTTGGCTGAAACGCAACATTTGTAGAAACTCGAAGTACGGAGACGCCGTGGAGTTCATAAGAAAGGGCGGCGTCGTAAATTTTTTATGCGTTATCCGTTTGGTGGGGAGATTTTGGTTAATTTTTTTGTAGGCGACATTCCAAACAAACCGTTCGTCGTCGTGGAGTACCAAAATGCAATGATAGGGGATATACTTCTGCACTAAATCAATGATTTTAGAGCAGGTTTCATCCAACCCTTCGGGTGAGGTTTTCACTACAATCACTTGGATCTCCTCAAAGGTAGCCTCCTCAGAAATCCACGTGGGTACATTAGCTTGGAGTGGATTTATGGCTGCAAGCCAAAGCATAGCAACGAAGTCGGAGGGGTCATCGAGTAGATTTTTTTCTGTGCTTGTCAGGTCAAAATTTCGTTTAAAAAAAGTTTTGGTGAGCTTTTTTTGCAAGGAGCATTTTTCGGGTAATTCGAGGATGTGCATCATGTCATTTATCGTGTTTAATTACCAAAAAACTGATGATTTCAAACGGAAGCACAGCTCCTGACGCTCTATTTAGTTTGGTACCACCGGGCAAAGCGAGAGTGTTGAGCCCGACTTCGTCTTCAACGCCCCGGATATGGGCTTGAGCGAGTTGGAGGAGGTTTACGTAGGCGGCCATTTTTTTTCCTTTTTGTGTTTCTTTAGCAAAAGACTGAACCAGAGGCAAAAGAGCTTCTGACTGCCCCATACACAGTTTTTTATAATAATCGAGACTTCTTTTGGGGTTATTAGCCGGAACGAAAACCGCGTCATTTTGGTCAATGAAACAGAGATGATACGGGTAAATTGCACTTTTTATCGTGAAGTCGTTGTCTGAGTTGGCGGTGTCTTTCAGACAGAAAATGACACCACTGAGGGGTTCGTCTGTATTATTTTTAACGAGTGCATAGAGGCATTTGGGGGCGCTATCGAAACGAGTTCTTTCTGGCGGAGACAATCGTTCGGCATCAATTTTAAAGTCATTGAACGTAAGATCGGTAATACTGATACCGCCTTCCATGTCCTCCAAATCAAGGACTTTGTTTTGTAATTGGTGTAATTGGCGTTTTCTGTATTCGAGATCACTGTACCCGCCATTTTCAACGTCGATGATATTATCGTCTCCAGTCGCTGAAACGTCTAGGATTTGCATCCGACTTTTCACGCGTTGAATCAGGTCGATATAGCTATCAAGGGCAAGATTAGGGAAGAAATTCACCAATTGAACCTTGTCATTTTTAGAGCCAATGCGGTCGATTCGTCCAAACCGTTGAATAATCCTGACGGGGTTCCAGTGAATATCGTAATTGACGAGATAGTCACAATCTTGTAAATTTTGGCCTTCAGAGATACAATCTGTACAAATAAGGACAGAAATTTCCTTTTTAATTTCGGGGTTTACTAGTTCTCTTTTTTTAGAAATGGGGGAGAAATTGACCAGAATAGTATCGAACTCTGCTTTGCAGTCTTCCATATTGGTTTTGTTGCCGTTGTTTCCGCCAGTAATTTGAGCGGAGTACACGTGGAGGTTAGCAAGCGCCCATGCCGCGATATTTTCGTAGAGATAAACGGCTGTATCGCTAAACGCTGAAAAGACGACAATTTTTGTATTTCCAGGGTTGAGGGGCTGGGTTACTTTATTTCGGATGATTTTTTTTAGTTCATCGAGTTTGGCATCCCTTTCTGGAGAGATGATGGTGGTTTGTTGTCGGAGATTTTCGAGGTGTTTTTTATCTTCGAGCAAATCATCTTTGCAACGAACCAAGTCCATATCTTGGAGGAGCACCCTGATTTTGCCTCCGGTGAGATAGTCTTCGAGGAGGTCGTCTACAGTTGTATCAATTTGATTGATATCGAGGCCATTTTCATAAAAATCGGTACTAGATACTTTTTCTATTTTGGTAAGCATGGACTCAATTTGCCGGAGGAGGACATCGAGCGTTAAGCCAAAGGAATGCACAGAACTTTCCAATCTTTTCAAGAGATTGACGCGCATAAGGTGAATCAGGCTACTTTCGCGTTCAATCTGTTTAAAGACATTCCCGTTGGAAGTCGTAAGGTCGTATTTGGTTTCGTAGGAGGCTTTTTTATCACTTCGGACATAGGAGAGGGGCGAGTAAAAGCCAAGATTTAGGGTATTGAGGGTGTCATTTATTTTATCGATCGCCGTAAGCGACCCTTCTCTATCGAAATCCGAATAGATATTAATGGGTGGGAGTCGTACTGGGAATTTGCCAATATCATTGACATCGTAATATTTTTCAATGTGTTTTCTGGAGCGGGCAATCGTCAATAAATCCAATAATTTGAAATAGGAGCCGTCAAGACTAGAGATAAGACTATCGCGGTTTCCTGTATTACTAGAAGAAATAGTGCGCCAATTATTGAATTTCGTTTGTGCATTTGTGAGTGTCCTGTTGATACTTTTAATGCCGAAGGAGGCCAAAGCATCGTCTTTTTGCTCTGTAATAAACGCAATTTGATTTTTTATATCGTTCATGCGCGTATTCAAAGGAGTAGCAGAAAGCATCAAGACTTTGGTTTTTACACCTGCTTTAATGATGTCGTTCATGAGTTTTTGATAACGCGTGACCATATTTCGGCGTGGGTTATCGTTTCTGAAGTTATGAGACTCATCAATGACGACAAGGTCATAATTTCCCCAATTGATTTTCTCTAAGTCAATGTTCCCAGAATTACCGGAAGTTCGTGACAAATCGGTGTGGTTCAGGACGTCGAAGTCCAATCTATCTTTCGCGAGGATATTATGGACAATATTTTGGGAGTACATCAGCCAGTTCTGGCGCAGTTTTTTAGGGGCAAGTACCAATATGCGGTCATTTCGCATTTGGTAATATTTGATAACAGCGAGGGCTTCAAAGGTTTTTCCAAGCCCCACAGAGTCAGCGATAATACAACCGCCATAGGTATCAATTTTATCAATTGCTCCGAGAACGGCGTCTTTCTGAAAGTTAAAAAGCATGTCCCAGATGACAGTTTGCTTGAAGCCAATTTGGTTGATACGTTCTTCATTTTGTTCTTTGGTGATACTTTTTTTGAAGATACTGTATAACGTATATTTATAGAGGTATTCGGGGCTGTTTTCGGTAAAGGCGCGTTTTATTTTATCTAGTACATACGATTTTAAATCCTTGTTTGTGGATGACCAATACTGATTAAAAAGTTGTAAGTAAATTGCTCCTTGATCTTCAAGATAGGTTAGTATCATGGGAGTTTTACTTGGTAGAATTCCCAATGTGACCGTAGTTAAGTCTTGCGCAAATGTGCTGAAAAAGTGAACGGTATCCTCATTTTTAATAAGTATAAACTTTTGGCCTCCTACATTCCCTGGCCGAATTTCGAACTTGGCTTCGATGACATCATAGACTTCTTTTGCTTTCCAGGCGCTTTTTAAGTCATCATACAGCGAAAATTCAAGGGAATCGTATGAAAATCGTTTGTCAGAAGACACCTCATTATCGAGGATTAACTTCACGAATTTCACTTGGCGCAATTCAGCTAGTAGTTCAAAAATGGCTGGAATTGTGAGGTAATTGGTTGAAATGAAAACTTCAGAAGTTGCAGAAAGCAAAGGTTTCAGTTCGCCCAAGAGGGTACTATCTTGGTTGTTTATTAATTTCATTGTTTAGGAGGTGTGTGATATAGAGGGACAATAGATCGTTGCCTTATTTATTGAAACGCGTCAAAGTACTTTTGTACACTGCAAGGGAAATCAATTGGTGTGTTCAGAGTAGGCAGCGCGGAAAAACGAGCGGAAGGGGCAAATGTGATTTACTGGGTTTTGAAATAAACGTAATCCATTGCATGAAAAGTGATAAAGAACGACAAGAAGCAGGGATTAAATCACTCTTTTTATGTGGTGACAACGGAAAATAATGGAATTTCTGTAAGGGATGCACGGGTATCATGTTGTAGGAAAGAATTTTAAGTGGCCCCAAATCTGTGAAGAAAGGGGGGAACGTTTTGGGAGGTATATTTAATTTAAACAGCCATGTATGAAAAATACAAGGCAATTCAAATATAAGGAATATTTACGTTGGTAAGTACACGTTTCTAGAAAAATAGTGTCTGAATTTGAAAGAAATTCGTATCCGTACAGGTAGAGAAGATGTTGGTAATTTCCCCAATAGCGGTCTTTTCTAGAACTGTTTTTGTAGTTTCAATTGGGGTAGGTGGGAGAAAATAGAGACTACATGAAGTGAAAATATGTTCATTCAACATGCCTCCACACAAAAAACGCCACCCAAAGTCATTTGAGTAGCGTTTTTAATAATTTTCAAATAAGTGAATTTACGCTGTTTTTAAATAAATTTGGAAACGTCTAAAAGCGGCAATTGTCATGCCTACAACCAATAGAAGTGTACCAATCCAGAGTAAATTAATCTGTGGTTTTTCTTCTGCTTTTAAGACGATAAATTCACGCTGCCCTCTGGAAATAGCGAAATTGAATTGCCCGTTTACTGGGTCAATTTCGGTCAACTGAGCGCGTAATCCTAGCTCTAAGCTAACTTCGGGTTTACTCCAAATTTCTCTGTTTTTGATAACGAATGTAGGGTATAATTTTCTTTCTCCATCGCGTTCCAAAATACGTAAGGTAGCTTTTGCTGCTGCATCCCCCGGAGCTAAGTCCAAACCATCTACTTGATTTACAGCCACAACATCATCCAAAATCGCTACATAATCATTTAAGAAAAACGTATCTTTCAAGGCAACTTTGAAGTTTTCAGGGGCACTCCATTCTCTGTCTTCTTCCAAATTGACAAACGTTACGTGCGAGTAAATATCTTTTGTCGCCAATTTTTTAATATCTGGAGAAGCCACATTCCCCATTTTTTCATTGATTTGAAAACGGGGATAGAGATTGAAACTTTTCCCTTCTTTGTCTTTATACGAAACCTGATAATAGGTATTTTCAGCTTCGTAGGCAACAGTATCGCCTCGTTTGTAGAAAAGTTTATCGCCGTCCATAATGTCCGCACGAGCAATACCTAAATAGCCTGAAGTGGGAATCGGTTGAATAAAACGTTTTTCGATGAATCCGGGAACGTTCCGAACATCAACAAATTGACCTTGATAGGTAAGCGTATATTCGCCCATTTGCAAAGGTCTATTGAGCCACAAAACAACATTTTCTTTATTCGCTTCGTCGTTGTCTGCAAAAATTTCAGAACCCGAAGTATTGACAGATATTACTTTGGAATAACCCGACGAGTACATAATTCCGATGAGCATCAAGGCAACGCCAATGTGTGTGGTCGCACCGCCTGCAATTTGCCATTTACCTCTTAGAATATCAATGAGTACCGCGCCATTCGCAATGATACTGAAAATCCCTGCTGTAAGGATTAAAATGTATTGCCAGTTGTTTACTTTCGTAACGGTAATGACGATTGTTGCTAGTAAAAGCGTAGCTATCAATGGGTTAATTAATTTTCCAAGTGTTTCTTTCTTGATTTTCATCCACCAGAAATACTGTCCTACACCCGTTAAGATCGTGATTATGACAAAAAACCATTGCTGAAATTTTGTATAGTGCATGATTTGGTCACTTGGCATCGCCATGTTCAGGGATAAACCAAAGGCTTCACCCAATTTATTATAAACAGGAATAGACGTCGTAACAATCACTTGGAATGCTGCCAAACAAAGCACCAAAACGCCAATGAAAATCCAAAATTCTTTTGAGTAGGTTTCCACCTCTTTTTCATCGGAAGGGAGTTCTTTCCAACGAAGGGCGGCTAGAATGATAGCAAACACAACAAAGCTAAGCAGATAAATAAGCAACTGACCCGATAGCCCCAAATCTGTGAAAGAGTGAACAGAGGCATTGCCCAAAATCCCACTCCGTGTTAAGAAAGTGGAATACAAAATGAGGATGAATTGAGCAAAAACCAGAATGAAGGTGTATTTCAGCGCTGACGAGTTTTTGGGCGCCAAAAGCATCGTATGGAAACTTGCAACTAGAATTAGCCAAGGCACATATACGGCGTTTTCTACAGGATCCCAGTTCCAGTATCCACCAAAATTGAGGGTTTCGTAGGCCCAAATTGCCCCCATCATGATACCCGTTCCAAGAATCACAGCAGACACGAGCGTCCAAGGAAGCGCAGGTTTAATCCATTCGGTGTATTTTTTTTGCCACAAGCCGGCAATTCCAAAAGCAAAAGGAACAAGGGTTAGAGCAAAACCAAGAAACAGCGTAGGAGGGTGAATAACCATCCAGTAATTTTGGAGTAGGGGGTTCAAGCCATTTCCGTCATTCGGAACAAAATCAGGTTGTGTTTTCCAAACGGGCAAGTCTGGCATGGATTCTTTCAGGAGCAAGAAAGGAGAGCTACCGAGTTTCAATTCTCCCCAGATAACGACACCAAGAATCATGGAGGCAAGAAAGGCTTGTACACCAGCCATAACAGTCATGACGGGTGCTTCAAAGGAAGACGTACTTTTTTTTCGTTTGATTTTCTGATAAAAAGTGAAGATAAGAAGGACGCCAATGAGTGCATCCCAGAACATCCAAAGCAAGAAACTACCTTCTTGATCTTGCCAAAAACTAGAGATGGCATACCCGACAGGCAAGCTCCAAGAGGTATTATCCCACGCGTAGTGGTATTCAAAATAATGATTAAATATGATGGTAAATAACGTTGCGACTACCGTAAGAATGCCCGCCGTATGAATGAAAAAAGACGAACGAGCCAAGGTAATCCAAGACGACGCGGGTTTGTTTTCACGCGAGGCTTGTATGTATGCGTATGTGGAAATTAATGCAGATACAAAAGAAATGATCACTGCAAAATGTCCAATATTTCCAAGTTGGGAACGTAGCATTTGGTGGTGAATTGATTTAGTGAATAAGCAAAGGTACGTGGTTTTACGCATTGCTTAGGTGATAAAAATGAAATATGAATGGAAAAACAATAGGATTTATCCAAGATGTCTTCCATTCAAACAATTAAAACAAATCCTCTTTTCTTTCCAATAGTAAAATGGAAGATTGAGGAACAACAACATACTGTTCACCGTGGTACATGATTTCTATCGCATGTCGCTGTAAATAAATAGCCAAGTCTCCTTCTTCTGCTTGAAGCGGAAGATACTTTGTCTTCTCCTGCTGGTTTTTCCAGGGTTCATCTTCGCTCATGACAGGAATGGGATACCCTGGGCCAACTTTCATGACATACCCTGACTGCACCTCTTCTTTTTCCTTCACACTCGGTGGCAAATACAATCCTGAGTGCGTTTGATCAAGAGGTTTGCTCGGTTTGATGAGAACCTTATCACCGATGACAATAATCTTCTTCCAAGAGTCGTCCGATATAAATTCAAACATAGTTTTATACAAAATAGAAAATGTATGTATTCAACGGTTTTGTGGAGGATTTTTGTTCCTAGATTTTGACTTATAAGTTCATCAAATAGCTTGTACCACCTAAATTACGCATACTTCGCGTGATGGATTGTACTCTTCGCGCTGTATAAGAACCTGGATTTTTCACTGACCATTTGCGTGGACTTGGTAGAATCGCCGCGATTTTTGCCGCCTCTGTTCTTGTTAAATTTTGGGCTGATTTTTTAAAATATCGTTGCGCACCTTCTTCAAAACCAAAGGTCATAATACCAGTTTCTGCCACATTCAAATAAACTTCCAAGATGCGCTCTTTGCCCCAAATTAATTCAATAAGAAAGGTGAAATACACCTCAGCGATTTTCCGAGTATAACTCCGGCTTTGCCATAAAAAAACATTCTTGGCTACTTGTTGCGAAATCGTAGATGCACCCTTTAGTTTCTTGCCTTTCAAGTTGCCCATAAATGCGTTTTTCATTGCCTCGAAATCAAAGCCATTGTGGTTCGGGAATTTTTGGTCTTCCGCTGCAATAACTGCCAATGCTGCTTCCTTGCTTATCTCGTCCATACTTCGCCACGAATAATGCAGTTCGGAGTCCCGCCCTTCACTGCTGGCTTCCATTTTTTGCCCGAGCATCGTCCAAGTGAAAGGAATCGGAACAAACTTGAAGAAAATCACGGACAGTACCGTGAAGCCGATAAAATAGAGTATAATTTTGCCAATAATTTTGCCGATAAATCCCATGGATATCTGTTTTTTGATAAATATTTCCGAACTAATTGGTACTCGCTTATCTTTGAGCGAATGATTTTAAACTCAAAATTAATGCAAATAGATTTATCTTCTAAAAAAATCCTCATTACAGGTGCTTCCAAAGGCATTGGTCTAGCTATTGCACAGCAAGTCGTAGCCGCAGGTGCAGCTGTTGTTCTTCATTATCGTTCTGATAATGAGTCGCTTATAGAATTGAAAAAGGAATACCCATCCCAAAAAATTGAATTGGTTTGTGCAGACATGAATAAGCCCGAAGATGTACAGTTTTTGTGGGAGCAATCTGTTCAAGCACTTGGTTCTTTGACGGGCGTCGTGCTGAACGCCGGAATTTTCACGGCTCATGCTATAGAGGATTCTTCTGCCGACTGGATGCATGTTTGGCAAAAAACCATGCAAGTAAATTTGAATGCCATCGGACAATTGACACATCTTGCGTTGCAGTCAATGCCCGATTCTGGAGGAGGTCAATTGGTATTTATTGCCTCAAGGGCAGCGTTTAGAGGAGAAACCGCCGATTATTTGGCTTACGCGGCTTCCAAAGGAGGTGTAGTTTCCCTCGGAAAAACCGTTGCGCGTTCTTTCGGCAAAAAAGGTATGATTTCATTTATCGTCGCACCCGGATTTACAAAAACACAAATGGCGGAGGATTTCATCGCACAAGAAGGTGAGCAAAAAATCATCGACGAATTGGGCTTGAACGAGCTAACTACGCCCTCGCATATATCGCCTGTGGTAACGTTGATGCTCTCTGGTGCCATGAATCACGCAAGTGGAACAACCGTGGACATCAACGCGGCATCCTATATGCACTAAAGCGTAAAAGGAGGCGTTCCGAGTGTTTTTTGGACAATAAAGCGGCCGAAAAGCTCTTCACTATACCAGTTTTGTTCCCGTGTTTTCTTGACAACCTCGGCATGTTCGCGTTGTCTGTATGCGAATTGCTTGACGTCTTCGAGCGAATCCCAAACGGAAAAAGTAGCTTGTTTTATCCAAGGAATCTCTCCGATACCCACTGAGTAAAGATAACCCGGCGCAGTTGGCATAGTTTGCGCTACAGCAGGGACATTCGACCAAAATCCGTTCAGTTTACGCAACCGAATGCTCGCTCTAGTCAAAACAGCCACTTTGCCTTCGGGTATTTCTTTGCTGTTTGGGCGACCAAAAGGCTCTTGTTTGTCCCAAGTGCCATGTGCAGCAAACGGAACCGCCTGCAAAGTCCATTCAGAGTCGCTGATGAGATTCCACCATTTCATGACGACCGAATTTTCGCGAAAAGTAGTATAGTCGGTTTCGTTTTGCCAGACCAATAACATAGACCATTGGCGCAAATCAGGTGTTTTGTCGAAAGTTCCGTTTTTGCCACAGCCCATGAGTTTCCAGAAAGAGATTTTTTTGTTCAATACCAAGGGTAGACGTAAAATCGCCATAGAAACAAAACCGAGCGGAATCGCCCAAGTACGTAAACGAACAACGGTGAGAGTAACAATCATTTGGTGGTGGATATATAAGAAGTTTTTACTAACATATTGTACAAGAAATGGAAACAGCGGCACACGAATAGCTATATTTTAAAGTAAAAAATAATCGCGTAGTGCAAAACAACGAGAGCAAAGATAGAGTCAAAAAAGGGAACTATCTCACGTAAGCTTTGGAAAGCCAAACGCATTTACTGGATTTGACTCTTCGAAAAACCTTCTTTGGGGAATGTCCTTGCGGGCGATACGTTTTACATGCTATGTTTCGTATGTGCTAGACTTGCCTGAAAACCTTTGTTTCAAACTGAATTTTTTCTCAAAATGTTGGGTTGGCAAGCTTTTTTTCTTGGAAGTGCTGTTTTCTTACAATTTGAAACCAGAGTATTTATCTTTTTTGGGGTAGATTGAGGGGTTAATCCGAAACCTGCTCGCGTTGCTTGGAGTGGAGAAATGTGAGTGATTTGGTGCTATAAAATTCAGGGTTACAGATTAGCAATGAGTGAATACCTTGTTGGTTTACTAAATTGCCAGTAGAAAACAACTCATTATTTGGACTTCACAGAAATAGTAGATACATTCGTTTGTTTACTGCATGAATGCGGAAAACGTATTTTACCGAATAACTTCCCAAACAAACAAGAAATGCGCTACAAAGAACACTAAAATGCCTTATGGACATACTAAGACCTGAAAACGACTTCTCATGCCATCGATTTTAATCCACGAATTTTGAAGGGCATTGGGTGGATCCAAAACTGAAGTATAAAATCAACTAAATTTAGATATAGCTAAACATTTTGAAAAAGTATTCAATAACTTTGTCGTCTCATATACCCAGCAATACAAAAATTGATGTCTATGAATTGTGCAAAAATGGAAAAAGTGTATTCGAAGAGTTTTTTGAACAAGTAGAAGGGGAAGGGAATTTAATATCGAATCTAGCTGCGGCAATTAGAATTATTGAGGATTCAGCCAATCTTAAAATGGTGCCCAAATCAAAATTTAGGGTTTTACAAGGACTTTCTGTTAAATGTAAGGTCTTTGAGGCGAAATCGGGAAACATCAGAATTTATATGTTTCACGAAGAAAAAACGGGTAGAGTGATTGTTATGGGAGGTAAGAAAGACAGTCAAGATGAAGATATTAAAAGATTAGAAAGGATGATTAAAGAGTATCACAAACAGAAAGATAATGAAAAATAACCTAGAAAAAATACTTAATCAACCTTCTTATTGGGTAGAGGGTATCAATGGAGTTCTGTATAATGCGATTATTGAGTTTATGGAAAAAAATGAATTAAATAGAACTCAACTTGCACAAATTTTAGGAATAAGCAAAGGGAGAGTTTCACAAATTCTCAATGATGGAGAGATTAATTTTAGCATTGAAAAGATAGTTGAAATTTCTATTAAAGTCGGTAAATATCCTGTTTTTGAACTTGAAGATTCTACGGCTTACTTGAAAAAATTAAATGATACGAAACAATTTAAAAGCATTCGAATCTCTAATTTAAATGAATACGCTACTGATGTATTTGAATTAGGCGCGGACACAACAAAAACAAGAAGTTTCGATACATTTAACCATTTAAAAATCGTCGTGTAAAATGGCTAAAAAAAAGGGTGAACTGAAAGGATTTGATTTAGGATATAAAGTGGTAAAAATAAATACAACTAAATTTTCTTACAGTGATTTGGAAGAAGACAAAGTTGCTTTTTTGTTTGAAGATGAAGAAAATCTAAAAGTGAGTTTAGAAGCAAATATGGGCATTAGCTTAGAAAAAGCAGAGATTTTTTTTGAAATTCACACATTGTTGTCCGATAGAAAGAAGAATGAAAGTATAATTTCTCATATTGGAAAAACAACTTTTTCAATACAAAATTTGAAATATGCCTTTCATGAAGAACATAAAAAATTTGATTTTCCAGATGGGTTTGTTGTTCAATTATATGCTTTATCCTATTCACACGCAAGAGCATTGTTATCTGTTGAATTGAGTAGAACAGCCTATAAAGATTTATTTTATTTACCTGTTATTGATCCCACAAAAATATTAGAATAACGAAAACTTCACAGAACATGAAAGCCTTAAACTCATTTACTGAATCAGAACTGCGATTCTCTTTGAGTTAAACCAAGTTTTGATCAATGGGTTTTAAGTTGAAGTTTTTTAAAAAAAAGTAAACTGACCGAAAGAAATAGGTAAACACTTTAATCGAATGTTCAATTTCTGCAAAAGTTTGAGCTTGGTTGATGTAGAAATGTTTCGAAATCTCATAATTCGTTAGGCGTGAATCCGTCTTAATGAGTTAAATAAATCAAGTGTATATAAAAGGAAATAATTAAAAAGAAAAAATATGATACCAGATTACCAATCGCTAATGCTTCCAATACTCAAGCTTGTTTCAGACAGACAAGAACACAAATACAGAGACCTGATCGAAAAATTGGCAGCAGAATTTCAAGTTTCTGATGAAGAAAGAAAGGAACTTTTAGCTAGTGGCAATCAAGCAGTTTTTGATAATAGAGTTGGTTGGGCAAAAACATATTTAAAAAAAGCTGGACTCCTTGACTCTCCCAAACGAGCAACTTTTGTTATTACACAAATCGGAATTGAAACACTAAAAAAGAATCCTGACAGAGTAGACGCAAAATATTTGAGACAATTCCCCGCATTTTTAGAGTTTCAAAATGCTTCACGTAGCGATAATGAAACGGAAGAAGAAACTAAAACTGTAGAGACAAACGAACAAACACCTGAAGAAAATCTAGATAAAGCATATCAACGTATTCGAAAATCATTAGCATCTGAACTCCTTAACAGAGTTGTTGAGTTGTCGCCGACTTTTTTTGAAAGACTTGTCGTTGAACTTTTAGTAAAAATGGGATATGGTGGTTCAATCAAAGACGCTGGAAAGGCAATAGGAAAAAGCGGGGATGAAGGAATTGACGGCACAATAAAAGAAGATAAACTCGGACTCGATATTATCTATATTCAAGCCAAACGTTGGAGACCAGGAAATGTTGTAGGAAGACCTGAACTTCATAAGTTCGTGGGTGCATTGGCTGGACAAGGTGCAAAAAAAGGGATTTTTATAACTACATCAAATTTCACGAGAGAGGCTTTAGAATACACTCCAAAAAATGAAACAAAAATTGTGCTTATTGATGGAGAACAATTGGCTCAACTTATGATTGACTATAATCTTGGTTGTACAACACAACAAATTTATGAACTTAAAAAAATCGACAGTGATTATTTTGGTGAAGAGTAAAACGAACCATTGACGTGAAAATTCAAGCAAATAACACAGTTTTGACAAAAGTGGATGGCTCAGTCTTTCGAGCATCCGCACCCCCCCAAATTCATAATCAATAAAAAAATGAAAAAAATAGCCATTCTTTTATTGTCAGTCGTGTCAAGCAGTTGCACAGATATTCTGGGTATATTTGGTAACTCAGAAATGGCCGTAAATATCACAAACAATTCAGAGATGACCATTCAAAAGGCTGGGTTTTATGCGGAACATGGAACACAAGTTTTTGTAGATTCATTCATTGTAGAAAATATTTTAGTCGGTAGTTCCAAACAGTTGATAGCCAAGGAGAGCCGTAAACTCTTGGGCAGTGATGGTAGCTTTACGCTACTTTTAACCTTCGAAAACGGAGATACAAAAAGGACAAGTTGCTGCTATTTTTCCAATGGACAATTTCAAAATACTGCAATTGACTTTGAAGTCAAGAAAGATACAATCTTTAAAAAAATGACTTTTTAAACCGGACTTAAATCAAATACATTCCTTTCCAAGGGTTGTATTTGGTAATATCTTAAATGATTGATTTATAAAGTTTTAGTTTTATTTTTTGAAAAAATAAAATCTAGACTTCTCTACAAAAGAGAGGCTAGGGTATCGGCTTAACCAATGGATGTAGGGCTATCCTGAGTGGAAGAATTAAGTCAAAATTATAATTGCACTTAATAAAAGTGCTATGTCAAAGATCTATCATGATTATTTTGCAGAAATTTGTTTGATGTTTGTCATTGAGACACTTCAACTCTAATTTCTATTCTTCACATATTGCAAAGTAAGGCACTTGCGTACCTAAAAAGTGAACTTACCACTAATAAACGACTCAAATTTATTGATACATAGGCAAATGTATCCAATTCCATATTCATCGGGTTTTCAAATCTCTTCCCAATAATACTATAAAAGACTCCTTGCTTAAACTTCGAAGCAAAAGAGTGGCTTTCAAATAAAACACGCACTGGAGAGCTTAACATATCCTTATTTTGAGGGGAAAGCTGCGGAGAAATATAAATATATATCACAGAGTATAGCATCTAACTCATATATCTCGCTGAAAAAATGTGTAACAATTTAATGAAAAAATAACAGAAATTTGTGTTCTGATTATTTCTACAAAGCGTCTTTTTAATGATTGTGTCTACCTGATATATTCCAAGCGCTACTGACAAATAGTTGATTTGCCTTCATTGAGCAATTGTGCTAAAGCATAAGGTGAACTACTATTGAATGCATTTGTACTCGAATGCTAACTTGAACGGTAAGAATTAGAAGCTTGCATTTATCAACAACATTTTATTAGAAAGTCTCATTGGAAATATGCTTATGGATGTAATGTCTGTGTAGGTTTTTCAGAAATTATTTAATCAATTATACCAAAGTAACCGATGAAAAAGATAGTAATCATGGTTTTCGGAATTTGCCAAATGGCATTAGCCCAAGTTGGACTAAAAACACCACCAGCAAGTCCTGGAGCTGAATGGAAGCAAAAAGTTGGATTTACTGATATTTCTGTCCAGTATGAACGTCCGTTAATGCGAGGACGTAAGATATTCGGAGCATTAGTTCCATTCGATCAAATTTGGCGAACGGGTGCGGGAGAAAGTACGAGAATTCGTTTTAGCGATGATATAAAATTTGGAGGTATGGAGGTCAAAAAGGGGTATTATTCTTTGTTTACCATTCCAAATTTAAGTGAATGGACAATCATTCTAAATACAGATACTACGAGCCACGGAACATCAGATTATGATGAGAAAAAAGATGTTTTTAGAATTAAAGTTAAACCCGAAACTACTGCTCGTGTATATGAATCTTTTTCAATTACACTGGAAGATATTATGCCAAATTATTCGGCAAACTTATACTTAAACTGGGAAAATACACAAATAAAAATTCCTATTCAGAGTAACGCTGATGCGATAGTAATGAATGAAATTAATACCAAAATAAATACTGAGAAGCTGGTTGATGCCAAGTTTTTCAATAATGCGGCTCAGTATTATTTTGCAAACAAAAAGGATTTAAAGCAAGCGTTAGTCTGGTCTAAAAAGTCTGAAGAATTAGTAAATGACAACTATTTGTATGCCAATCTGACAACCAAAATCTTAGAAGAACAAAAGGACTATGCGGCAGCCATCACATCCGCTCAAAAAACAATCGAATTGGCAGCTAAGAAAAACGTGAAATCGGTTGTAGAGAATTGGCAGAAGAAACTAACAGAATGGCAAAAAAATACTGGGATAAGTGTTCCAGCTTCAAGTACCACGACGGGCTATACTTCAGATAATCATGTTCATACAGATCATACGACGTCTTTAAAGGATAAAACTCAAGCTTCAAAAACAGCAGACATACATCCTTTGCTGTCTGCTTACTACGAAATAAAAAATGCCTTGGTGGCCTCAGACGCAACTTCTTCAGCAGCTGCAGCACGAACATTGGTAACAGCAATGAAGTCAGTCGACATGGCTAAAATGGAAATGAAACAGCACATGGAGTTTATGAAAGTAAACACTAAAATTATCGACGATGCTCAAAAAATAGCGGATTCGAAAGATTTGAAAAAACAAAGAGAACTGTTCCAAAGCCTTTCGGATAATTTTTTCACGATGGCTAAAGGTGTCAAACTTTCATCAGAGCCTATTTATCAACAATATTGCCCAATGAAAAAAGCAGCATGGTTGAGTAACGAAACTGAAATAGAAAACCCCTACTACGGGAGTTCGATGCTTGCTTGTGGGAGAGTATCGGATACAATAAAGTAAGTAAAATTTTGTCAAAAGGGTTCGAGATATAGTACCGAACTCTTTTGACTTTCCGATACTATTTTTCGGGGAATAATATGTAGCTAATCAGGTTTTTTTAGCTCTCTTTATCTTTATTATTTAACCTATCAGACAAATAGATATCAACAAAAGCACATTTCGATATATCCTTAGAAGGAGTAGAGTGTGAAGACTGTGTCTGAAAATCGACAAGGAACGAAACAGTGATTCAGGCGTTTTGCGCAGATAAGTTGAACTAACTCGGAATCTTGAGGTTGCAACGTCTTTGCTACAAAATGAGCTTCTTTACACATTGATTCAAAAAAATCGAAGATTTTGAATACAAAAGAACAGTCTTTTAGAATAATTTTTCAGTTTAAAAACAGGACTTATACCTTTTTTTGCTTGTCTATTCTTTAAAAATAATGGGCGCAGATACAGGTAACTATGTCCATACAATGGCACAAATCGAATATATTTCAAATTAATCAAATCAACATTTCAGTATTTTTTACATTTTTCGAGAAAGAGCATTTCATTGGGAAAAGTTTTAAAATTGGGGAAATGATAAAACTTAAAAATTAAAGTAGGATAAAAAATGAAAAAAGCAGAGTTTCATCGTAAAATTCGAAAGTCGCATCGTTGGCTAGGAGTCATTCTGGGAGTTCAATTCTTATTTTGGACTGTGGGAGGTCTATATTTCAGTTGGTCAGATATGGATGAAGTGCATGGCGACCACCAAAAAGCCCATATTCATCCCATCGAAGGGGATGTCAAATTGACCAATATTGATGAAATTCTGCAAAAACTAAAACAAAAAGACACGGTAAATTATATTTTTGATACCCGACTTGTTCAAATTTTGGGAATTCCCACTTACCAAATTCACTTTTCAAAAGAACATGACCGTGGGAAAAAAATTCAATTGGCTAATGCCATCACGGGTGAATTAAGAAAACCATTGAACAAATCGGAAGCTATTGAAGTTGCCCAACTGAATTTTTCAGATGATGTAAATATTAAGCAAGTGGAATATGTAACAACAGTAAATGGACATCATGAGTATCGCGAAAGTCCACTGCCTGCTTATGCCGTTACTTTTGAGCATCCATCAAATACAACAGTCTATGTAAGTACGGAACTAGGTACAGTACAAAAGTTCAGAAACAATAAATGGAGAATTTTCGATTTCCTGTGGATGTTGCATACAATGGATTATCAAAGTCGAGATAATATTTCGAATTGGCTACTCAGAGCGTTTTCAATTTTCGGGTTACTTACCATTGCATCAGGAGGTATTCTATTTTTCGTAAGTCAAAAAAAGTCAAAATAATATGAAAATATAGTTTTGTACTCGGAGGTATCTTGTGTTTGGCGATGTCCATAACTATGTTACGTTTACAGTCTGAATTTTTTTGGGCGACAATTTTCGCATCACTTTGCAAGAGTAACCTTTTATTACGTGAAGAAATTAGAGGAGTATATAGTAAATGTTGATGGGGTGATTTGACCCTAATTTCGTGAAATATACCGGAGGAATCCATATCGGGATAACGACAAGGATTTGGTGTGACTAGCATTGAATTACCAAATCAGTGTGCGCAATTTGAGTGCTTTTATACACAATAATCTTCGTATAACGCATGTTTTTTTGCCAAGTAGATTATAAAATACCTAGCTTTTTCAAACTTAAAGGTGACGGAATTACGTATATTTCAAACCATCACGGATGGAATTCGTTTACTTACCAATTAATTTATGTCTTTAATGAATAAGCGCACAACTCGTTTTCTTGTCTTTTTTCTTTTTATTTCGTTTGTTTCGCAAGCGCAAATCTCGCACGCTATTTGGGATGGACTAACCAAAAAATACGTTTCCGCTACTGGTCGTGTCAATTACGGCGGGTTCAACAAAGATGAAAAAACCTTGGATAGCTACTTGGCACTTCTTTCTGCCAATCCTCCCAAAGCGGATTGGTCAAAAGAGGAAAAACTCGCCTTTTGGATCAATGCGTACAATGCTTTTACCGTCAAATTGATTTTGAATTACCAAAAAGACAATATTAAAAGTATCAAAGACATCGGAAGCTCCATCAAAATACCCTTTGTGAATACGCCTTGGGACATTAAATTCATTAAAATTGGTGGTAAATCCATGGACTTGAATGAAATTGAACATGGGATTATCCGCAAACAATTTGAAGATGCACGGATTCATTTTGCCTTGGTTTGTGCGGCTGTTTCTTGTCCACCGCTACGCAATGAGGCGTTTATTGCTGCAAAATTGAATGCTCAACTCGACGATCAAGGGGTTCGGTTTTTAAATGATCCAACCAAAAATAAAGTGACAGCTAACGGCGCAACTATCTCTAAGTTATTTACGTGGTATGGAGGGGATTTCAAAAAAACTAAACCTGTCATCGACTGGATTAATCAATATTCACGCGTGAAGTTGCAAAAAAATGGTTCTATTTCATATATGGATTATATTTGGGACTTGAATGGCTCTTTCTAAAAAAATAACACAACTTTTACGTTTATCTAATCACCTTTTGTATGTCTTCTACTGTTTTTTGGTTTCGTAATGACCTCCGCTTACACGACAATGAGGCACTTTTAAGAGCGTATAAACGAGGAAATGTAACTCCCGTTTACATTATTGATGAAAGATGGCTCAAGGATTTCTCCCAAGGTTTCCCGAAAGTGGGTGCATTTAGAATGCAGTTTATTTTGGAATCTGTCCAGAATTTGCGCCAACAACTTCTGCAAATCAATTCAAATTTATTAGTTCGGGTAGGTCGCCCAGAAGAAATTCTCCCACAATTGGCAGACTCACTCGGTGCATCGCATGTAGTGGCCTCCAAAGAAGTGACAGAAGAAGAGACAGATGTCGAAACGGCGTTGTCTCAAGCGCTCAAACCATTGAATATCGACATTGACC
>CAYNRA010000011.1:21707-30754 GCA_964399465.1 uncultured Cytophagales bacterium | reverse complement strand
CGCTCTTTGTATCATGCGCTTGACTTACCTTTTCAAATTCACTTTTTGCCTGATATTTTTACCGAGTTTCGTAAAAGAATGGAACGCGGCGCAAAAATTAGAGCTACTTTCCCCGCACCTTCGTCTATCGGTGATTTTCCTGCGGACCTCGATATGGGGGAAATTCCGTCACTCGAAAGTCTAGGTTATGCACCCATTCAAAAAGATACACGTGGTGTTCTGGATTTCAAAGGTGGTGAAGAGGAAGGGCTAAAACGCCTACGCTATTATCTCTGGGATACCCAATTACTCAAGACTTACAAAGAAACAAGAAACGGATTACTCGGCGGAGACTATTCCTCCAAATTCTCTCCTTGGTTGGCATTGGGATGTCTATCTCCTAGAAAAATATATGAAGAAATTCGCCAATTTGAAGCCAAACATGGTGCAAATGATTCGACTTATTGGCTCATTTTTGAATTACTTTGGCGCGATTACTTCATATTTGTTTCGCTCAAATACGGTTCGAGAATGTTCAAAATTCAAGGTATCAAATTAGATGTATCCAAGACCTGGAAACAAGATATTAGCAAATTTACCAAATGGGTAAATGGCGAAACGGGTGTTCCTTTCATTGATGCAAACATGAAAGAACTGAAACAAACCGGATTTATGTCGAACCGAGGACGTCAAAATGTGGCTAGTTTCTTAGCTCATGACCTTGAAATCGATTGGCGTTGGGGTGCACGTTATTTTGAAAGTCAATTACTCGATTACGATGTTTGTAGCAATTGGGCAAACTGGAATTATGTGGCAGGTATTGGCAATGACCCCCGTGAAAACCGGTATTTCAACGTCGTCAAACAAGGCAAAATGTATGACAGCAAAGGTAAATACGTCAAACATTGGATTCCTGAACTACAAAAAATGAACGATTCCATGATACATACGCCGTATTTGGCGCACGAAAGCGACTTGAAGGCAGCAGGGGTAGAAATAGGTAAAAATTACCCTAGACCCCTTGTCAGAGTTTTACCTCCAAGATAAGCTATCCTAAAAAAAATACGTTCAACCAACGATGCTGACATTCATCCAAAGGATAGGTCAGCATTGTTTTTTTATTGTATATTTGAAAGTCAATCTTAGTGATTAAGACGAATTGAACTAACATTTGTAAAGCAATGAAGAAAGGAACGATTATTATTGTAGGTATTATCCTACTTTTTACCATGTATGGTTGTAGCACCTACAATGGGCTTGTTGGAAAAGATGAAACAGTGAATGAAAAATGGTCACTTGTTCAAACACAATACCAACGCCGTGCAGATTTAATCCCGAACTTGGTGAATACCGTGAAGGGCGCTGCCAACTTTGAAAAAGAAACGCTAACACAAGTTGTTCAGGCAAGAGCAAGTGCAACATCTATGAATTTGAATGCAGCAGATTTGACGCCTGAGAACATTCAAAAGTTTCAAGCTGCACAAGACCAACTAAGTGGTGCTTTGAGTAGATTGCTCGTTACCGTCGAAAAATACCCAGAATTAAAAGCAAACCAAAACTTTTTGGAGTTGCAAGCACAATTGGAAGGAACAGAAAACCGCATTACCGTCGCGAGAAATGATTTCAATACGGTTGTAAAAGATTACAACCAAGCCGTTCGCGTTTTCCCGGCAAGTCTTTTTGCAGGTATTTTTGGATTTGCACCGAAAGGATACTTTGAGGCCGCAGCATCCGCACAGAATGCACCAACTGTCAGTTTTTAATCAGTAAACGAATAGCTCGACGGAAACGTCGGGCTATTTTTTTTGATATGCTAACGAAATCACAAGAAAAAATTCTCGTAGAGTCCATTCAAAATGCAGAACTAAATACATCCGGGGAAATCAAGGTTCATATAGAAGCTACCTGTGAAATAGACCCAATGGAACGTGCGAAAGTAGTTTTTGAGCATCTAGGACTACAAAAAACCGAACAGAAAAATGCGGTTTTGATTTATTGGGCGTACCAAAGTCGTAAATTTGCTATCCTCGGCGACTCCGGTATCAACCAAGTTGTGCCTTCCAATTTTTGGGATTCAACAAAAGAAACCATGCGCTCTTTTTTCAAAAAAGATCAATTTGTGGAAGGAATTGCTGCCGCAGTGACAGAGGCGGGACAACAACTGAAGACCTATTTTCCGTATGATTCAAACGATGTCAATGAAATTTCTGACGATATTTCAATTGGTTAATCTATCTAACTCTATGTTTACACGTCATTTTATTCTTCTTTCGACCTTTTTGTTTTTGTCGTTTTTTGGTTTTGGACAAACCATTCCCGAAAAACCCAATCCTCCGCGTTTAGTGAATGATTTCGCCTCTGCGTTCTCCAAAGAAGAGGTAAATCAACTGGAGCAAAAATTACGCGTGTATAATGATACCACGTCTACTCAATTAACTGTCGTTATTGTCCCCACGATTGGTGATTATGACATGAATACCTTTGCTGTTGAGCTCGGTCGTGCGTGGGGCGTTGGTCAGAAAGGTAAAAATAACGGGTTGATTTTACTTTGGTCAACAGGTGAAAAAAAGGTGTATATCGCAACGGGATATGGCTTAGAAGGGGCATTACCTGACGCGTATGCCAAGCGGATCATCAACAACGACATCATTCCAGCGTTCAAAGAAGGCCGGTTTTATGATGGGATTAATAAGGGTGTTGACTCGATTATTAATTATTTGAAAGGGGAATACAAAGCAGAGGAAGATACGGAAGAAGATGCAATATGGATACCTTTTCTAATCATCCTTCTTATTTTTATCGTCATCAGTATTTTGAACAAAAGAAACAGAGGCGGTGGTTTATCTGGCGGTATGCCTTACACAACCTATACAAACTGGGGGCCATCTTCTGGTAGTTGGGGCGGAGGAAGTAGCAGTAGTGATAGCGATTTTGGCGGTTTCGGAGGAGGTGATTTTGGTGGAGGTGGTGCTGGAGGCGACTATTAACCGCTTCCTAATCGCCGTATAAGCAATAAATCGACCAATTCCGCTACTTTGAAAGGAGGATGCGTTCGCCAGTTCGAAAGTGTTAATGTACCTCCACAATTGACGTAATAATCAATTTTGTATCTTTCAAATTCAGCCAAAATAAACGGACGGACATTCAAAGCGGCAATCCATCCATCTTCGACTTCTTCTAGCCATTCTTCGTAATAATCCGTTTCTCCTCCATGAAATTGAAGTAGATTGTCTGCAAGTAAAATAAATTTTGTAATTCCTGCTTGTAAAAGTGGGTCAATCAAAGTTCTTTTTAGGTGCATGGAATCGTTGTGTAAAGCATCATTCCATTCACCAAAAAGCTCGATGATACACGTTTTTGACGAATAATCTGAAAAAAGTAATTTACAATACAACGTCTCAGAACCGATGTAATCCCATTGAGGATCAATGAAATAGCCATAGATGGTATCTTCGTACTGGTTCGAATACGAATTTCCATAGAATGGAGAAGCAGGGTCTTTTTCCGCTTGATAGTATTTTTTCCATCGATAAAAAGGTTCGATCGTATGCATAGATTGTCAATTATGAGGTAACAAAGTTAAGTAGAACTACTTTTTAGTACACATAGTTTCTTAATTTTGGGCATTCATACACTGGTTTTACCGAGTTATCAAATTCACACGCTATGTCATTAAGTAGAAATATTCAAAAAGATTATCTAACGGCTTCAGAACCAGCGAAATATAAGTTGGAGGATTTGAAGTCTGAAGAAATGATATTAAATATTGGCCCTCAGCATCCGTCCACGCATGGCGTTTTACGATTGGAAGTCGTTACAGATGGTGAAATTTTGGTAGATGTGGTTCCGCATATTGGGTATCTGCATCGCTGTTTTGAAAAACATGCAGAAAACCTTCCTTTCAACCAGATTATTCCTTTTGTAGATCGGATGGATTATTTAGCAGCGATGAACTCCGAACATGCGTATGCAATGGGGGTAGAGCAAATGCTCGGAATCACGGAGCAAATTCCGAAGCGGGTGGAGTATATTCGTGTTTTGGTAGCTGAACTGAATCGCCTTGCTTCTCATTTTGTAGCAATTGGAACGTATGCACTGGATATTGGTGCACAAACTCCCTTTTTATGGCTTTTCCGTGAACGTGAGAACATTCAACGTTTGCTCGAATGGGTTTCTGGTGCTCGAATGCTCTATAATTATATCTGGATTGGCGGACTTTTCTATGATTTACCCGTTGGTTTTGAGGAACGTTGCACGGAATTTATAAAAACATTAAAACCGAATTTGGTTGAACTACAGCAAATTATCATTGATAATCATATATTTATTCAAAGAACAGCCAATGTAGGTGTCCTTGATTTACCACTAGCAATAAATTATGGATGCAGTGGCCCTGTGCTTCGTGGTTCTGGTTTAAAATGGGATTTACGCAGAGTAGATGCGTATTCTGTCTATCCTGAGCTGGATTTTGATATACCTGTCGGGCAAGGTTTGATGGGAAAAATAGGGGATTGTTGGGACAGAAACCACGTGCGTGTATTGGAGTGCTGGGAATCTGTTAAAATAATTGAACAGTGTCTCGAAAAACTACAAAAGGAATACCAAAGAACACGTTTATTTGACCCTCAGGCGGTTGTTCCTAAGAAAATTAGACCGGCAAAAATGGATTTTTATGTTCGAGCTGAGAATCCAAAAGGGGAGTTAGGCTTCTTTTTTAGAACAGACGGAAAGTCAGATGTGCCTGTACGTGTAAAGGCACGGGCATGTTCTTTCAGTAATTTGTCTGTATTGCCAGAGATTTCTCGTGGGGTAATGATTGCGGATTTAGTAGCGATTGTAGGGAGTCTAGACCTTGTGATGGGCGAAGTTGACCGTTAAAACTCCCAAACACTTGGATTTTGATGACGGCGCAAATGTTTGCGTAGTTCTAGCCAAAATGCCAAGACAAGATACAAGATAATGGGGCTGCCGAAAGTAAAAAAGGAGGCATAAATAAAATAGAGACGAACACTACTAGCTGCAAAGCCCATTCGTTCACCTATTTTTGAGCAGACACCAAATAATCTCTCTTCAACTGTGTAGCGAATTTTTTCCATAAAATGTACAAGTAAAGTTTAGGGTGATGAGTGTCCTCTTTCACGAGACAATCTGGAATGAGTACGAAAGTACAAACTATTTAACCTCAAAAACAACAATGTTGTTTAGTTTTATTGTTTTGGAATTACAAAAAATGATATTCGTCCTATTTTTAAGGGATAAAATAGCCTAATAAAAGACCGAGAGAAATAACCATGTAAGGTTTGATTTTTTCAGAGAGGAGAAGTAGAAAAGTAATCGTGATGATGGAAATAGAGAGCGGATTGGCAGCCATAGGCCCAAGAAGTGAAATTCCAGCAGAGATGGTTAGCCCCGTACTTGCCGCATTGATACCCTCCAAAGAGGCACGAATAACACGGTATTGCTTGAGTTGTTCCCAGAATTTGTAAACAAAAAAGATGAGAAAAGTACCAGGTAAAAAAATACCAGCGGAGGCGATAACAGCCCCGATAATGTAACCATCAAATCCCCAACTACGCAATGAAAGAGCGCCAACAAAAGAGGCTACTGAGAAGGTTGGACCAGGCATTAGTTCTGAAACAACCAAGCCCGTTAAAAACTCATCTTTTGTTAAGTAATGTTTAAATTCTACAAACTCATTGTAAAGTAGGGGCTTCAAAATGTGTCCACCGCCAATAGCCAAACTTCCGTTTCGGTAAAAGTTTTCAAATAAGCGAATGGGTAAAGACTGCGTTTGAAATCCAATAACAGCAGCAAGAACCAAGACACTTGCCCATAAGTAGAAGTTTCCCCACTGGATTTTTAGTTTTCCATGTTCTCTCTTTTCCTGCTGGTTCATTTTGTAAGTGGTCGCAAGACCGCCCAAAAGAATCCAAAGGGGAGTAATGTAAGGGGAGCGGAAGAGATACGCCATCGCCGCTGATAGAACCATCAAAACAATACTTGTTTTTGTATTAATGACTTTACGACCAATGGAATACGAGGCGAAGAAGATAAAAGCTATACCCATTGGCTTGACAAACCGAATCAACTTTTCTACCAAATGGGCATCAATGTAGTTAATCCCATACGCTACAGCTATCATGGTGAGTGTGGAAGGTAAAATCCAAATAAATACGGTGAGGCAGGCTAGTGTCGAACCCCCAACTCTGTAGCCAATAGCGGTCAATGTTTGAGTAGAAGAAGGTCCTGGAAGTATCATACAGAGTGCTTGTAATTCCATCAATTCGGCTTCTGTTAAATATCTTCTTTTATGAACAAACACATTGATAAAAGAAGTCAAGTGAACTTGTGGCCCCCCAATACACGTCAAGGCAAGTAGTAATACTTCCCGAAGAAAAATAAAATTTCGGATTTGCCTTGTGTGTAAAATCATGCGTTAAGGTATTTACTAAAAAGGGTGAGTCATCGGATCAACTCACCCTTTTTGAGTTATTTTTTGAGCCCAAGTTCCCGTAATCTTTCATCGAGGAACTCGCCAGCAGTCATGTCTTCGTAAATTTTCGGATTTTCAGCATTGATACACGAAGCCAGACACGTTAAGTCCATATCTGCTCTCGGATGCATAAAAAATGGAATGGAATAACGCGAGGTTTTCATTTTTTCACGCGGCGGATTTACTACCTGATGTATCGTAGATTTTAGCTTGTGATTTGTCAGCCTATCCAACATATCACCTACATTAATGATGATTTGGTCTGGCAAAGCAGTAACGGGTATCCATTTCCCATCTCTCCGCAAGACTTCCAAACCTTCAGCAGATGCCCCCATTAGTAATGTAATTAAATTAATATCTCCGTGCGCTGCTGCACGTACGGCATCTGGTGGTAGTGCATCTGGGTTCTCAATCGGAAAATAATGAAGGGCACGCAAAATACTATCTCCTTGTTTTACCTTGTCTTCAAAATAGTCTTCGGGTAGTTCCAAATAAAGTGCGATGGCACGAAGTAATGTTTTTCCTGTTTGTTCAAAAATTTTGTAAGTATGCAATGTCCATTCTTTGAACTCCGGCACTTCTTCCGGAAAAACATTCTGCGGCATGTGCGGAAGTGGGTCAGGCTGCCCAACATGATAAAATTCCTTTAAATCTGGTTTTGTATGTCCTTTGGCTTTTTCTTTTCCTTTGCCAATATAGCCACGCTGTCCTGCCAATTCAACAAATTCGTAGGCTTGTTTTTGCGCATCAGATAGGGCAAAAAAACGTTCTACAGCTGAATATAACTGAAGACGTATTTCTTCAGACAAACCGTGGTTTTTCAAAGCAACAAATCCGATAGTATTGAAAGCGGCTCCGAGTGCTTGTACAAACTGCTGTTTTTGTTCGGGAGTACCGGTTGTAAAATGAGCTAGGTCGAGAGAGGGTATTTCGTCAAGTAAAAGATGTTGTTCCATTTGATTTGTTTTGAATGTATGTTAAAATTGAACACGGCTACTGATGCTGCGCCCAAGTGTAATTTCATCTGTAAATTCAAGATCTCCGCCAATCGGAATACCTCGTGCAATCGTCGTGATTCTAACCGGGAAGTCCTCTATTTTCTTGCGTAAATAGTATGCCGTTGTATCGCCTTCCATTGTAGGGCTTAGTGCCAAAATAACTTCTTCAACGGCACTTTCTGCGTTTTGAAGTCGCTCAATGAGGGTATCAATGTGTAAATCATTCGGGCCAATGCCTGCAAGTGGCGAGACTACCCCGCCCAATACATGATATAACCCTTGGTATTGCCCCGTATTTTCGATAGCCATCACGTCCCGACTATCTTGAACGATACAAAGGACTTTTGCATCTCGTTTGGAAGAGCTACAAACTAAGCAAAAATCGCCATCTGAAATGGAGTGGCATTTTTTACAGAACTGTGTTTCTGTCCGTAATTTAAGCAAAGCTTGCGCAAGCCTATTTGTCTTTGCTTCGTCAGACTTCAATAAATACAAAGCAATGCGCAAAGCGGATTTTTTTCCAATACCTGGCAAACGAGAAATTTCGTTAACCGCTTCTTCAATGAGTTTGGATGGATATTTCAAGATAAAAGATAGATCAGTGATTAAGCATTACTTCGGCAGAAATACCGCGTCGGCAGATTTCTGTTCGCATGGCAGCCAATTCTTCAAAATCGCCTTCTTTTACGCTGCATTTTCCTTTGAAATGAATAATGATAGTACATTGCTCTGCTTGCTCAGGCGAGTGTTCACAAACTTCAATCAATGTTTGAATTACATATTCAAACGTGTTTACATCGTCATTAAAAACAATGAGTTGGTACAGCTTTACAGACTCAATTTCTTCCTCTGTGATTTCTTGTGTGATGACTGCGGGGTCTGCAATTGGAAACATCTGCTTTTTTATTTTTTACAACAAAATTACACGTTTTATCAGTTCATTATCCGAGGAAATCTCAATAAATCACTATTCTTTCTTGTTTACTTCGCTAATTTAAACAATTTTTTACATATTTGATGCCTTTTAAACACTAAACGCTCACCTATGTCTCCGTTAATTGCTATCGGAATCCTACTTGGTTATTTCACGATTCTCGTTACTATTGCCCATTTTACGTCTAAAAATGCAGATACGCAGTCTTTTTTTACGGCAAATAAATCTGTTCCATGGTATCTCGTTGCTTTCGGAATGATTGGTACGTCGCTTTCTGGTGTCACTTTTATCTCTGTACCAGGTGCTGTCGGAATAAAAGCATTCTCCTACTTTCAGATTGTTTTAGGTTATACAGTCGGCTATTTATTCATCGCAACAGTGCTAATGCCCATGTATTATCGCCTGAACCTTATCTCGATTTATGGTTATTTGGAAAAAAGAATGGGTTACTGGAGTTATAAATCAGGTTCGGCTTTTTTCCTACTTTCGCGCACGCTCGGTTCAGCTGTTCGCTTGTATATCGCTGCTCAAGTACTTCAAATTGCGATTTATGACCCGCTCGGTGTTCCATTTGAGATTTCCGTCCTGATTACCATCGCCTTGATTTGGGTTTATACCTACAAAGGTGGTATTCAAACCATTG
>CAYNRA010000011.1:20522-21697 GCA_964399465.1 uncultured Cytophagales bacterium | reverse complement strand
CCTCATTACAGCAGTTGTCATGACCATCGTCCTCATTGGAGGTCAATTGGGTTTGGATGCAGCGGGGGTTGTTAGAGAGGTGACAAATAGCGATTATTCACAGATTTTCTTTTTTGATGGCGGTTGGTCTGACAGTAAAAATTTCTTCAAACAGTTTGTGTCAGGGGCATTTATCGCTATCGTCATGACGGGTCTTGACCAAGACTTGATGCAGAAAAACCTCACATGTAAAAATATCAACGAAGCACAAAAAAACATGCTTTGGTTTACGATTGTGTTGTTATCGTGAATCTCCTTTTCCTCGGAATGGGTGCGCTTATGTATTTGTATATCAATAAAATGGGCATCACCGCCCCAGCAAGTTCAGATGATTTATACCCGATGCTTGCCTTACAACATTTCGCACAAGCAGATATGGGAATTGCAGGTTTGTTAGTTGGCGTTACTTTCTTAATAGGCATAACAGCTGCTACGTACGCAAGTTCTGACTCAGCTTTGACTGCCCTAACTACTGCCTTTTGTGTGGACTTTATGGATATTCAGAACAAAGAAGAAAAGGAAAGAAAGAAAATAAAAAATAGAGTACATCTCGGTTTCTCAGCCTTGTTTTTTGTCGTTATCTTGTTATTCAAAATGGTGAATAGTACGGATGTTATCTCAGCAACATTCCAAATTGCTAGTTATACGTATGGCCCGATTTTAGGACTTTTTACCTTCGGAATGTACACCCAAAGAAAAACAATGGATCGACTCGTTCCTTTCATCTGTATTCTTTCACCGATTTTGACCTATTTCATCGTCGTTTGGGTAGAAAGTAATCTAGGATATAAATTTGGTTTTGAAAACTTATTGTTAAACGGACTCATTACCTTCTTGGCTCTCGTCATCTTCAAGAAAAAAGAGGTTGCCAATTAACGGTTTAGATAAATTCTTTTCTGTGTAATTTGAACTCCGTCTGTAAGGCGCAAAATATACAGCCCATTGGAAAACTCAGGTATATTCATCTGGGTTTTTCCTTCTTTTAAGAACCTAGATTCGTGTTTTTGAATTTTTCCATCCGAAGTAATCCACGAAATTTCTACGTTTTTATCAACCCATTCTTTCGGAAAATATACGATTACATCTGCACCAACTACCGGATTTGGATACACAATGGGTTGATTTTTCTCTTTCTC
>CAYNRA010000011.1:0-20512 GCA_964399465.1 uncultured Cytophagales bacterium | reverse complement strand
ACTTTTGTGTGGTAAATAATTTTGAAGTTAATAGGCTGATTTTTATCAATCTCTGAAATACCCGTAATGAGGCCGTTTTGTAAATCCGTAATCGGCCAACCCAATTGATTCAAAATTCGTTTTGTCAAGTCTCCCGGTTGATGAATGACCTCTGCACTTCGAATATTGGGAGTCATCAATGAATTTGTATTTCCTTGCGGATAAATGGATTCATCCAGATGCGAAATGCTATTTCCAGCTGCATAGGTGCGTGGTGCAAACAAACGCGGGATAAGCGGGCTACGTTGCCCAGGTAAATCAAATTTTAGTTGCGTACTGGTCAGTTGAGCAAGTAAATCAGACGATGGATTTCCGAAAATTCGGGTGTCTTGTAAATTTTGATTCGCCAAATTCTGCACGAATAAATCAAATATAAGTGGAAAATCTGCTTGACCCCATTTCCCTTGTAGATTGGTATCTGTTACACCAAATGAGCTTACAAAACCCAAGCCATGGGCAATTTCATGTAAAACAACGGTTACAAAATCATAAACTCCCGAAGTCGTTCTCCCGTCGGTTTGGTAAGACCACCGAATCGCTGAATTAATGCTAATGTTAATATCAATGGCTTCTTCGTTTAACTCTTTTCCGTTGATAGCCTCCGCCAAAGCAACTGGATACCAGACAGAAGGGTAGGGAGCATTATTGAAATCTCGGTAAATTCTTGTTGCTCCTGATGATGCTAATGTCGTGGATGCCAAGGACTTATAGGTTACATGAATCCGAATAGGAATACTGGAAATCAATAAATTACTCCAAATATCCGTTGCATATTGGAATGCCGTTTGTGCTTGACTTGGTACATCCTCGTAGGTTATAATAAATGTACTTGTAGCAGTTAAACGTGCCTTCGACGGGTCATTAAATTCTGTTCGAAGGGATGTAAAGGCATCTTCTGGAACTCCATGACAAACCACGGGGGCAATCTCTTGCCAAGTTTGCGCATACGTTTTTTTGCCATGTAAAATCAATAAAAAAGGAAATAGAAAAAGAGCTTTTCTCATAAAAAAATAGGACTGGTTTTTTGAATATACGAATACTTCAATGAAATCGTCACTTTTTACCAAAAAATAACAAAATCATCGTTTCAGGATATTTAATCTTGCATTTAGGTATGGACTAATTCCATGATTTGCTTATTTTTGATTCTAGTACATACTTAACCTATGATAGAATTACAATATGGAACAGATTTTAGGAAAACAGCGCGTAGTTATTGAAAAAGTTACTCCCCAAATTGATGGCGGTAGATTTCCTGTGAAAAGAGTTGTAAACGAATGGATTCATGTAGAAGCCGACATACTTATTGACGGGCATGATTTGGTGAGTGCGCTTCTCAAATATAAATCAACAAATTCAAGTCTGTGGCAAGAAGTTCCCATGACTTTGATCAATAATGATCGTTGGAAAGCCCAATTTTTAGCTGAAGAAATAGGCCAATATGAATATACCATTGAAGCTTGGGTGGATCACCTCGCCACATGGCAGCATGAAGTTGAACTGAAAGTAAAAGACGGGCAACATTTGCAAGTTGAGCTTCTACAAGGTAAAGAATTTTACGAAGAAATGGCGACGAAAGCGACAGATGAAGACAAAAAAGCATTATTAACTGCTGCTTCTTGGATGACAGACCCCGCCAAGTACAACGATGCCATCATGATTATTTTGAGTGAGCATACAACGCGTTGGATAAAAAAATATCCACAAAGACAAGACGCATTCATTCATCCCATTTTATCCGTGACCGTTGACCGTGAAAGAGCAAACTTTTCTGCGTGGTATTCACTTTTCCCTCGCTCAGCGTCTCCTGAATATGGTAAACATGGTACATTTAAGGATGTGGAGGGACTTTTACCAAGAATCCAGAAAATGGGCTTCGATGTGCTATATATCCCGCCGGTACATCCCATCGGAAAAACGCACCGGAAAGGAAGAAATAATAACGTATTTTGTGAAGAAGGTGAACCCGGCGTACCCTATGGTATTGGCTCTGAATTAGGTGGACATACCGCTATCCACCCAGAACTAGGCACATTAGATGACCTCAAATCCCTTATTCACCAAGCAAAAAACCACGATATGGAAGTGGCCTTGGATTTGGCTATTCAATGTTCTCCCGACCATCCTTGGGTGAAAGAGCATCCAGATTGGTTTAAAATTTTACCTGATGGAAGTATCCGCTATGCAGAAAATCCACCTAAAAAATACCAAGACATTTATCCCATTTATTTTGAAACCAACGACTGGAAAAACCTTTGGTTGGCGCTAAAAGATGTCATTTTTACCTGGGCAGAATGGGGCGTACGTATCATTCGGGTGGATAATCCACATACCAAATCGTTTAATTTCTGGGAATGGGTCATCGCCGAAACGAAATCGGTTTATCCGGATATGATTTTCCTTTCAGAGGCATTCACCAAACCAAAAGTAATGCAGCAATTGGCGAAACTTGGGTTTACACAGTCTTATACATACTACGTTTGGCGCACCACCAAACAAGAAATTATGGAATATATGACGGAACTCGTAAATACCGAGATGAGTGAGTATTTTAGACCTAATTTTTGGCCAAATACCCACGATATAAATCCGTATATGCTTCAGTCAGGAAATGAAAATCTATTCATTTTACGTCATTTCATGGCTGCTACTTTGGTAAGTAATTATGGTATTTTTGGTCCGTCTTACGAGTATATGTATCACGAAGCCAATGCACCTAAAGAAGAATATGCCTATTCGGAAAAATACGAAATCAAGTGGTGGGATTGGAAACACGAGAATAAACTGACGTATTTAATCAGTCAAATTAACCGAATTAGAAAGGAAAATACAGCATTCAAAGCGACCAATAACTTGACATTCTGCCCCATAGCGAACGATCAACTGTTGGCCTACTTGAAGACCGCGAAAGATGGAAACCGTATTTTATGTATTGCCAATTTATCTGGAAATACAAAACAGGAAGGCATGATTCACGTTCCTTTGTCTTTGATTGGGAAAAGTGCTTGGGAGTCGTATCGGGTACATGATTTGGTGACTGGAATGTACTATACTTGGCAAGGAGAGCAAAATTTTGTGTCCATTGACCCGTACATTTTGCCTTTTCATTTGTTTAGAATTGAAGATTTATAATGATTCTCGTAAGGAGAATGTAACTACACAACGGAATGTTAACAGATTTTGGCTTTGTATTGCTTTTTATACTCGGTGCTGTTGGGCTTTTTCTTATCGTGATGGGGATTGCTTGGTTTATTCGTCCATCTAAACCAACTTTTGAGAAATTAACGTCCTATGAATCCGGAGAAGAAGCAATTGGAGGCACGAATGTCCGGTTTACAGTGCGCTACTATTTGGTGGCTCTGGTATTTGTGCTTTTTGATGTGGAACTTGTTTTTTTGTTTCCTTGGGCTACGGTATTTGCAGATACTACACTTATTGCAGAAACCAATGGGCTTTGGGGATGGTTTACTCTTCTTGAGGCAGGTCTATTTGTGCTCATCTTAGGACTCGGTCTTGCCTATGTTTGGTCGCAAGGATTACTCGATTGGGAAACCACAAACAACAAGAAAAAAGAAGTTTTCAAGTCTCCAGTTCCTGCTGATATGTACGCCAAAATCAATGAAAAATACGCTAAATCCACCAAAAAATGAATTTTGACTCGCTAGAAAATGCACAAAGAATAAAAACGGGTGAAGCTGAAATTATTTTAACTTCCTTGGACGAATTAACCAATTGGGCGCGCGCAAATTCTCTTTGGCCATTGGGTTTCGGGCTCGCTTGCTGTGCGATTGAAATGATGGCTACCTATGCTTCCAATTATGACTTAGAACGTTTCGGGATTTTTCCTAGAAACTCGCCGAGGCAAGCAGATTTAATCATTATCTCAGGTACGGTCACGTTTAAAATGGCGGATAGAATTAAGCGACTTTACGAGCAAATGCCTGACCCTAAGTATGTTATCTCCATGGGCTCTTGTTCCAATTGTGGTGGGCCGTACTGGGAGCATGGCTACCATGTGGTGAAAGGGGTTGATAAAATCATTCCGGTAGATGTGTATGTGCCGGGCTGTCCTCCACGTCCAGAAGCACTTTTGGGTGGTATTTTAAAGCTCCAAGAACGAATTAAACAGCAAAAAGTGACCGATTGGAGACAAGATACGCCAGCGGAATCCTAAACTTGAACAACATGACGACCTATCAAGGGAATATAATCGATTTAATCACGAATACGCTCTTTTTTGGCGAATTTGATGTTGAAAACCAACGAATTGTAGCGATTCGCAAGCTCGGGGATGAAAAAATAAATGGGCCCTATTATTTGCCCGGCTTTGTTGATGCACACGTGCATGTTGAAAGTTCGCTTCTTCCACCAGCGCAATTTGCGCGTCTTGCGGTCACGCATGGAACTGTGGGAACGGTTTCTGACCCGCATGAAATTGCGAATGTGCTTGGTCTCGAGGGAGTTAAGTTCATGATTGAAAATGGGAAAAAAGTACCTTTTCATTTCTGTTTTGGTGTTCCCTCGTGCGTGCCCGCAACGACTTTTGAAACCGCTGGTGCAACGATTGATATTCAGGATATTGAAACGCTTTTTGCCTATCCTGAAGTTGGATATTTGGCTGAGATGATGAACTTTCCCGGTGTTATTCATGCATTTCCAGATGTGCTTGAAAAATTAGCGTTAGCAAAAAAATACAATAAACCCGTCGATGGCCATGCACCCGGTTTACGTGGAGAAACAGCCGCAAAATACTTCAGTTACGGCATAGAAACCGACCACGAATGTTTTACCTTGGAAGAAGCCGAAGATAAACTAAAACTCGGTGTAAAAATTCTGATTCGGGAGGGAAGCGCTGCTAAGAATTTTGATGCACTTATTCCATTGGCTCGGACTCATGCCCACCAGATGATGTTTTGTTCTGACGATAAACACCCGGATAGTTTGCTCATTAGCCATATCAACGAGTTGGTTAAAAGAGCCATTCAAGCTGGGGTAGCGCTTTTTGATGCCCTTAAAATGGCGTCGTTAAACCCAATTAAGCACTATAATTTAGCTGTCGGTCTGCTGCAAAAAGGAGACTCTGCCGATTTTATCAAAGTAGATAACCTTTCAGAATTTACCGTACTTGAAACTTATATCAAAGGGGAGAAAGTCGCTGAGTCAGGCGTTTCTATGATTCCTTCGGTATTTGATACCCCTCTGAACTTCTTTGTAGAACGGACAATTTGCACGGAGGATATTCAATGTAAAATCGATGAAAACGATGCATTCATTCAAGCTATTCGTGTATTAGATGGGCAACTGGTCACTGAAAAAAAGCTATTTCCGATAGAAATTGTTGCTTCAGAGGTGAGTAGAGTGGAAGCAGATGTCCTGAAAGTTGTGGTTATCAACAGATACAGCAAAGAAGCGCCCCCTGCGGTAGCGTTCATACACGGTTTTGGTTTGAAAAAAGGAGCTATTGCTTCGTCTGTTGCACACGATTCACATAATATTATTGTAGTTGGTGTGAATGACGACGTAATTTTACAAGCGATTTCCGCAATTATGTACGAAAAAGGAGGATTGGCACTTGTTACAGACGAAAAAGTCGAAGTATTGGGACTCCCTATTGCTGGTTTGATGAGCGATTTAGATGCCTATCAAGTGGCTGATCTCTATACAAGATTGGATAAATTGGCAAAAGAGGAACTTGGTAGCACTTTATTATCTCCGTTTATGAGTTTATCGTTCATGGCACTTTTGGTTATTCCGTCTTTAAAACTAAGTGACTTAGGATTATTCGATGGAGAAACATTCGCCTTTACAAGCCCCACAGTTCGTCCTTAACGAACTGTGGAAAGCTGTGTTCCTGATTCTGAAACACTCAATTTCATGGTTTCACCAGAACGGAAAGCATAGTTGGCTTTCGTATGTCCAATCGGGAAATCATAAACAATGGGGTAATTTGTACCTGCGGTATGTTCTGCAATGATTTCGTAGGCTGTTTTTCCAAATTGATGTACGGGGTCTTTCATTTCTGAAAACTGACCAACTACTAAACCCGCCAAGTTCTTTAATTTTCCTGCACGCTTGAGTTGCAAAACCATGCGATCTACGTTATAATGGGGTTCGCCGACTTCTTCTAAAACAAGTATTTTACCATCAAATGAAAAGTCAGAAGGAGAGCCAATTGTATGTGCTAAAAGGCATAAATTTCCACCAATAATTTGTCCGACACCTTCGCCCATTCGGTTATCTTCTTGATAGTCAACGCTGTACGAGATAGTTTCATAAAAAAGGGCAGTTCGAAGGGCTTCTAAAGAATACGCATCATTCGGGAAAGTTGTAGGCATAGGGCCGTGAATACTTTGGTATCCCATCTGGAATAAATGCGCATGAAGTGCCGTAATATCAGAGAAACCGACCAGCCATTTTGGGCTTTTTTTGAAGAGATAAAAATTCAAAGAATCAAGGATACGAGAAACGCCATAGCCACCACGCGAGGAGAAAATCGCCTTGATTTCGTGGTCATCAAGCATGTATTGCAAGTCCTTTTTTCGTGTTTCATCTGTTCCTGCAAAGTTGAAATGAACATCTGAGAACGATTTTCCCAAGACCACTTCAAGTCCCCATTGTTCCAAATAGTCTTTTGCTCGTAAAACGGCTTCAGGTTTTACGCGGCTTGCCATAGATACAATCCCGACTTTATCTCCTTTTTTTAACAAGGGAGGTCTAAATAACTGATTTTCCATATCTTATTGAATTAAAGGAAGACAACATCTTTAATCATGTCTCTTCCAACTTCATCATTTACTTTCTTGATTAAAAGCGTTTTAACACGACTTAACTCATCGCGAAGTGGGGCAGAAGTAACTTCAATGAAAAGTACTTCTTTTTTTACATATACGCGGGCAGTACGGCTTGCAATGGTTTTTCCCATGAGTCTCTCCCAAAAAGCACTCAGATAGGTTTCATCAAACTTATCCTTTAATTTGAATGTCTCCAAAAAACTTTTGATTGCCTCTTGAATGGGTTGTGCTTCTGTTTTTCTGCTCTTTATATTCATATTTACAAAAAATGCTTACCTTTTGAAGGTAAGCATCGTGTTTATTTCTTGCGAGAAATCGCTGATTTGTCAAATGTGAGTCGAGCACCACCACCAGGAGCGATGGTAACAGTCGCGTCGTCTTTTTCAATGACTTTACCGTGTAAACCGCTAACCGTCACCACTTCATCACCCACTTTGAGTTCGTCAACCATTTTTTGTTGCTCTTTTTGTTTTTTTTGTTGTGGGCGAATCATGAAAAAATACATCACGACAAACATACCACCCATCAAAATTAGGAAGCTGAAATTTCCGCCACCAGCTGCTTGTAAAAGTACCATGAATACAATATTAAATGAATAAATAGGGAATGAATAAATTAGGCTTTTTCCTTGATTTCAGCCATTAAACTTTCTACATCTAGCAATAAACGTTCTGCTTTTTCACGTGCCTCGTTTACTACTTTTTGACCTTCTGCTTTGGCTTGGCTATCACCACCGACCATTTCTAGAGCTACTTCATCACCTCTTTCAATGATATCGTTGATGAAGGCTTCTAACTGATTTTTATACTTTTTCAGTTGAGAACCCAGCTTCTCACGGGTTACTTCTCCTTTTTCTGGAGCATATAAAATCCCTAATACAGCACCTGTAGCGATGCCGGCTACGAAAGCAAGTAATGTTTTGGACGAACTACTCATCTTTTAAAAATTTTGGTTGACTTATTTGTTATCTAACATCCCACGACCTGATTTCTTGATTTGGCCGCTTTCAATTAAATCTTTTGACAAGGAATCTAGAACTCCGTTTATAAATGTACCACTTTTTTCTGTACTGAAGTTTTTCCCAATCTCAATTATTTCATTAATTGTCACTTTCACCGGAATACTCGGGTATTCGATTAACTCTGTAACAGCCATTTTTAACAATATTCGGTCTGTTTCGGCGGTACGCTCTACTTCCCAGTTCCGGAGTTTTGGTGTAAGCAAATCTATTAATTCTTTTTCGTCCTCAATCGTTTTTTTGAACAAAGTTTTAAAAAAGTTTTTGTTCTCTTCCCACGTATTATCTAAAGTTTCCAACATAATACGCTCTTCTTCAATGTAAGGCTGGAATGTATGAGAAACCATCGCACGGAGTACTTCTAAATCTTCTGACCAAAACAAGTGGTATTTGTCAAAATACGCGCCCAGTGTTTCATTTTTTAAAAACACATTTTTAACCAAATACTTCAAGATAGCCAAATCTTCCTCCCGTGAATGGTTGGCTGCCATGCAATATTCAATATAACGTGTATTTTCTACAATTGCCTCTTTAAAAAAGGTATTTACTAAGGCTTGTTCTTCATCCCACTGCGCATTTCTGCGCATTTGAGCATCTATGAAAGCAGGATTTTCAGCCAAGGCAATCAACATTCTGTTATCTGCCAAACTCGATTGATAATACGGATTTTTCTCGGCTTTGCTTCGTTTGGCAATCTCCAAATAGAGACCCAAAAAGAAGATATACACATCATATACCTTTTCGATTAGCATAGGATAGCGTGTCAAAATGTACTCTTTGTCCGTTTTATTGCGGTTCAAATAGGAAACATACGCTTGGGAAACAGCCTGACGGATTTCGTCTGTGTAATCATCTGGCTCGGAAGGCTCAGATTGGTTGGGGAAAACCTTTTCTTGAAGTAAAGATAGACCTAGTTTTCGTTTTCCTTCCAAAAGCTTTTTATCTTGGAACTCCATCGAATTCAAATCAGGTGAAAAATGCGTCTCAATCATTTCTTGAGAAATCATGTAATTTGCTCCCCTCGCTTTTTCATACGCATAAAGGGCTTGCATCGTGCGTATCCTAATTTGACGTCTATTTAACATACTTTCAATGAACTTAATTTTTCAGGTCGCAAAGATACAAAATTGCGTTTTAATTTGTCAAATTACCACTTAATGTTTGCAAATAATCTCTATTTTTGATTCATATAATCCAATAAAAATACCCGCATGACTCTTAAATTACGCCATCTTTTGCTTTTGGTTCTATTTTTAGCGTCTTCTCATTCTGTTTTTTCGCAAAAGCTTTCACCCAAACAAATGAAAGAAGATTTGTTCAAAGCTAAAGAACTTCTCGAACGCTATCATCCCAACCCATACGCTTATACAACCAAAAATACATTGAACCAAAAATGGGAGGAGGCTGAAAAACAAATTGCCACAGACTCACTCGATATGCATGCCTTTTTTCGTGTACTAGCACCGGTCATTGCCGCCGTGCAAGATGGACATACTTCGACACTCATTTCTCCGAAAATCTATGGAAAAAATGCGCGTCAATTGCCTTTTTTTATACGTAAATTCAATGGAAAATACTACGTAAATTATGCAGCAGCTGCAGATACCACTTTTCAGAGAGGGATGGAGTTACATGCCATTGAGGGTATCCCGATGGACTCGCTTGTTCGTTTAAATGAACGTGTTTTTGGAAATGATAACGGAAATCCTGTCTCTAATTCTTATTACGCCATAGGTGCTTTTCCTAGTTTTTATGCCCGAAATTTCGGCCAAAAAGATTCCCTTCTCGTGACGTTTAAACACGCAGATTCACTTGATTTTACCTCTAAGAAATTAGAAATGATGAGTAGTTCAGCAATTATAAAACGCATTTCTTTCAGGTACAAAGATGCGTTAAAAAAGAACTTTAAATATGTCATTGAGGATTCAACGGCTAAAATCGCCCGTCTTGAAATTAGCTCATTTTCCCTTTCCGGAAAATTTTTGGATGTCTCTCAGCGGAAATTTAAACGCCTACTCAAACAACGATTTACCCAAATTGAAAAAGATAGTATCCAACATTTACTCATCGACTTTCGGGGTAATGGCGGTGGATATATACCAAATGTACGTCGTTTTGTAAGCTATTTAGCCAAAGAACCCTTTCAGTTGGTTGACTCACTTACATTCAAAAAAACAGCTTTATCCGCCATTGCACCTTGGTTTACAGTTTTTCCACCCTTGATTACCCGATTGGTCTTTAAGAAATCACCTATGGATGGGTATTTTGGTCGTAAAAACCCATCCAAACTTTTTGATGATTTTCCGAAAAAAGCCTTTTCGGGTAAAACGTACTTTTTGATGGACGGTGGAAGTTATTCCGCAACTACTTTTACCTTAGGACTTTTGTATGACCAAGGGGTAGGAACGTACATCGGAACACAGCCAGGTGGAGCGAATTGGGGAAGTTTTGCTGGAAATTGGAAAAATGCTAAACTCCCACACTCCAAACTGATCTTGCACATTCCTTTATTTAAAATAGACCATCGGTTGCCGAACCAACGAGCAAAATCCTTTTTTATTCAACCTGATTTATGGGTAGAACCAAGTTGGGCTGATTTTTTGAATAGAAAAGATACGGTCGTGGAGTTCACCAAACAAATGATTCGTTCTTCTGTCAACTCAAAGTAAAATGGACTCGAATGTGCTCAAGTCGTTTGGAAAAGCAGTGAATACAGCAGGATAATTCGGTTTTACATACCCCACTGCTTTTTCCATGCCAAGTGCACGTGCCGGACGACTTGTAGCCATTTCAAGGGCAGTTTTTAATGGAATTTGTACTTTTTCAACGGCATTTTTGACCATCTCGCCAAGGGATAAAGCACCTCCTGCCAAATTTCCTTCTGTGTTTGTATATACTTCACCGGTCAGTGTTGCATCAAATTCCTCCCAAATGAATCTTTCTTTTTTCTTTCCTAAAAATAAAGCATCGGAGACTAAGAAAAGGCTTTCTTTCTTTGCCTCATAAGCCAATTTTGCCGCTGAAAAATGACAATGGTAGCCATCCAAAATAATCGGTGCAAAAACGTTTGGGTGAGTTAGGGTAGCACCCACCAAACCGGGTTCACGGTGCCCAAATCCAGACATGGCATTGTACAAATGTGTGACCAATGAAATACCGCCTTGCATCGCTTCAGCCGCTTCTTGATAGGTAGCATTGGAATGCCCAATTGATAAAGTAATCCCTGCTTCACGCAATGTTGCTATTTGGTCAGCTGAGAATAATTCAGGGGCAATGGTAAGTAATTGGATGACTCCTTTTCCTTCGTTGATAATGAAATCAAGCGCTTCTTGCGTAGGAAGCTGTAAATATTTTTCCAAATGCGCCCCGCGTTTTTTGGGAGAAAGAAAAGGTCCTTCAAGGTGCATGCCTAGCAAACCCGCAGTGGGGTATTTTACTTGAAATGCACGAACAGCTTGGATTCCTTTTTGAATATTTTCGAGGGAGGATGTAATCAAACATGCCAATAAAAAAGGCGCTCCTGTTGCTTTGGATGCCTCGTACATGTCTTCAAGGCTTTCCAAGGTTGGTTCATGGGTAAAATGATGTACATAGCCACCGTTGATATGTGTGTCAAAAAAGCCAGGTGCAAGGTTGTCATACATAAAAGGGCCATTATGGCGATGTACGGAGATGATTTTTCCGTTTTGAACTTTTATTTCTTGATTTTGTAGTACGCTTGATCCTGTAAATAATCGCTTTGTTCGTATGGTCTGCATGTAATATACTGATTTTTCAATGTTTAGAGAATACTGTTCTTGTTCTATTTCGTAGGTAAAACATCAGAAAACAACGTGTTCAAGAAGTGTAAGAAACCGTTTATTCTCTTTGTTTGAATGGAAATGCATAAAATTAATGAGGTATCTTGAAATAATCCTTTAATTTGTCATTTAAAATCTATCTATTTTACAATTTATGCGGTTCCCTCAACAAATTTTATCGTTTTGTCTCTTGCTTTCCTTGGCTGCCTCAGCGCAGTCACCCGAACTTTGGCAGCTACATGGAGTTGGTGTGCAAAAAGTGCATGGAAACGCAGCTTCGATTGCTTTAGGCACAGATAAAAAAGTACAGATTTCCGTCGGGCTTCTGTCCATGCAAGTGGCTACAAATCAAGTATTTGACGAGCGCATTATCGGTTCGCAAACAGGCAATACTCCTTCGCAAACAGCGCGAAGAGCCCAGAGTTCTTTGGTGCAAGGTCCTGGTATTCAGATAAATACAAAGAAATTTGGTTCAATTGCTTTCGATTATTTTTATCAAGCTATCCATCATTCCACAGGAAATATCGATTTAATATTTAATGGTGTGCCGGGCTCTAGACAGTTGTTTCCGTCAGGTTCTTACCGTGCCGATGCAGTTCAATCTGTTAATTTTTCGTATGCGTATCCCATTCGTTTCAAGCAACATACGTTGGCGGTAGGAGGAACAATTCGTCGGTATGATTGGCAATATCACCAAGCTGTCAGTTTGCTTGGACCTTCGTTGGAGTCTGTGACGAATCAGTACGAGGTTGGTTTTCAATTAAAGTCGCTTTTTTCGTTCAATCAACAAGCAACAGGCGTGGACTGGGGACTAATTTACTCCATTCATCGAAAAGATGAGTCTGAAAATTCATTCGAAGGAGAAAAAAAATGGTTTCATCCACGTCCAGAAGCGAAATGGGCGACATTCGGTTTGAGTTTCATCAACCAAGGGATTCATCAACTTTCTCAAGTATCACCGACCTATTTCGGGCTCAATTTGAATCGTTCCGAATCTGATTGGTCGGGAGATGTTGGAAAAGATATTCTCAATTACAATTTAATTGCGGACGGGCAACGTCAAATTACGATGGAAGGAGGCTTTTCGCCTTTGCGTCATGTATCTGCTGAGATTTTTATTGGAAATACAGGTTGGTCTGTTGGTTCCGTTTGGACAACTATGTTGGAGTTTACAGAAACCGCTGAATCAAATGCTCAATTCCTGCTTTATCCTCGTTTTCAAGCGCAAAAAGGACAAATCAGTTTCCCTATGCAACTCAATGCACAAAATGGAAGATGGGGGGTTGGTTTCCATGCACAAGCAGGGCCGCTGGTTGCCGGAATGCAGTCGATTAATGGGCTTTTCGGACAAAAAGCAGCGCATTTACCCGCACTAATTTACATGGGATTGTCATTCGCCCAAAAATAAATCACTTGCGATGCCGTCGGCTAAAAATTTGCCTTCTTTGGTTAAAAATAATTGGTTCTCGGACTCCGTTAGCTTTCCTTGGTTTTTGTATTTTTCAACGATTTGAAAAAAAGAAGCGGGCAAATCAGTTCTAAATTTTTCCTGAACTTTAGCAAGAGAAACTCCCCATTTGGTACGAAGCCCCGTCATAATATATTCATTTGCTTCGTCTGTAGGGCTAAGGTTTTCTAGTGTAAAAGGAATGTTTTTCTCTTCTACACCCTTGATATACAAGGCATTATTGGCAATACTATGCTGTCTGCTTGTTCCATTGAATGAGTGGGCAGAGGGACCAATGCCAAGATATGGTTCGCCTAGCCAATAGGACGTATTGTGTCTTGCATATTTTTGATTTCGAGCAAAATTTGAAATTTCATATTGTTCAAAACCGTGATTTACTGTATAATCAAGTAAAATTTTAAATTGTTCTTCGGCAAATATATCGTCAGGTTCGGGAAGTTTATTTGTCTTTTGCCACTGACCAAAAACGGTTTTTTCTTCTATCGTCAAGCAATACGAAGAAAGATGAGTGACATTCAATTTCATAGCTTTTTCTAGGTCATTTTGCCAAATTTGATGTCGGTCAGCGGGGGGAGTTACCCATTTTCTCTTGATTGCTTTGGCGTAGCTTGCCACGGGATCAATGCCATAAATGAGGTCAATAGATAAGTCATCTATCCCAGAATCTTGCGCAATTTTTACACAATTTTCTGCATGTACTGCGGTGTGTATGCGGTTTAGAAAAGCCAGTTGATATTCGTCAAAGGTCTGAATCCCAATACTTAACCGATTGATTCCGAACTTCTGCCATACCTTGATTCGTTCTGCTGTGATATCATCTGGATTTGCTTCTAAGGTAATTTCTGCGGTAGGACTTACCAGAAATAAGGCATGAATTTTCTCAAAAATGTCATATAATTCGTTGATATTCAATAAAGAGGGAGTTCCGCCGCCAAAATAAATGGTTTCCAAGGATTGAGTTGGCAGATAAGCTTTGCGTAAATCCATTTCTTCAATCATTGCTCTAGTGAGCGCAGATTTAGTCGTGAGATTGGTACTGAAATGGAAGTCGCAATAGTGGCATGCACGGCGGCAAAAAGGAACATGAATATACAGGTGCATACGCTGTTATTTCACACTTTTTGTGCCGATGAAGAAAAAGTCAATGCAATTTTCGGGCGTTTCACTCAAAAAATGATCATCCCATTGGATAGAAGCTGCCAAGCCGTCTGTTTCGTCGAGTAGCTTATTTCTATTGCGACGATTCAGAAATTCATACGGAATGCGCAACATCCAAGCAGGTAATCTATGTTGTAAATCAAAAATATCCCAACGCATGATGCGGTTGACAGAGATTTTGTTTTGCTCGTAGTAAGCCCACACTTTTTCGTTTCCGTCTATTCCCCACGTTTCTAGTTTACAAAAATATTTTTGCATCAAGCCACGTAGTTCAGAGGTCTTGTATTCACGTACGTGCCATGGGTTTCTGCTCAAAGAATAATCTTTGTTTACTGTCGTTAAAAAAAGTTTTCCACCTGGTTTGAGTACGCGGTGCGCTTCTTGTAAAAAACGGTGATCGTCTTGAATGTGCTCAATAACTTGAAATGTAACGACAAAATCAAAGGAATTGTCAGCAAATTCAACCAAGGATGGCAAATCAACGGTATTGAAATAATGGTTTGGGTGTTTGGCTTGCAGCGCTGCAATGAGGGCTTCATTTTTATCTAATCCCGTGAAGTGGTCGCACGCTGCAATGAGCTTTTCAACGCCTCTTCCCCAGCCGCAACCAAGCTCTAAAACACGTCCATGAATACGTTTGGCTGCTTCTTCGTAAGGAAAATAAAGACGCTGATGAACAGGATTATCCGAAGGTATTTCAGCGCTCGTGATTTCAGTAGTTGCGTAACTCATAAAGTCAATAAATAGATAAAAATGAGCCCAAAATTAGCGTAAAAAAATGAATTTTTGGTATTCAAGCACTCGTTTTCTTGGTTGTGTCGTCTTCTTGGTCACTTTCTTGAGCTTGAATGGTGATAATTTCCTTCAAACGGGTAGTGTAGCGCGGAGATAATTGTTCCTGTTTCATTTTCCAAACACGGTCTTTATCCTGAATAGCTAATTTAATTTTTTGCTGCCCAATGCTTTTGTTCAAATAATCCATTGCCTGCATCAATGCTTTGTGCTTGGGGTTGGATTGCTGAAATAGGGTATATTGACTCTGATTTTCGGGTATGAAGTCCATGACAATTACGCCTGCTTTTTTATAAGAAATTCCTTCTTTTATTATTTTTCGGAGCCCTTGCAAAGCAAAATGGGTGATTTCAATGCTTGAATTTGTTGCAAACGGTAATGAGACAACAATACTCTTGTTATATTGGGGCAAATCTTTCCGAAAACGATTGGATTGTAAAAAAACCAAAACCGTTTGGCATGCGGAATGCTGCCGGCGGAGTTTTTCTGCACAAATAACCGAAAACGTTGCGATTCGTTCCTTCAATTCTTCAAATGTATGGTAGTTTTTCTCGAAGGAACGTGTTGTAGCAATGTTTTTTTTGGCTTGAACTTCGTCTAGTTTACGCGTAGGAATGCCTTGTAATTCTCGTTGCAAACGCAATCCAACCACCTGAAATGTGCGGTGAACATACTGCCCGTTCAGTTGAGTAAATTCCCATGCAGTTGTCACCCGTAAATCATGTAATTTTTTGGCGAAACGTCTGCCAATTCCCCAAATATCTTCTACTTTGAGCCATTTAAGGGCTTTGATACGCTTTTCCTCTGAGTCAATGAGATACACATGATTCGTTCTTTCGGGAAATTTTTTAGCAATCCGGTTAGCTACTTTTGCTAATGCTTTGGTAGGGGCAAAGCCTACACTTATCGGAATTCCTGTAGATTTGAATACTTTATATACCATCTCCTGACCGATTTTCTCCAAAGTTTCCGAACGAAATCCAGAAAAATCGAGGAAAGCTTCGTCAATGCTGTAAATTTCAATATCGGGTGCAAAACCGGAAAGTATTTGCATGACGCGCATACTCATATCCCCATACAAGGCAAAATTAGCCGAAAACACGTGTACGTTTTGCTGCTCAAACAAGGATTGATACTGAAATGCAGGTGCACCCATTGGAATTCCCACAGCTTTGGCCTCGTTGCTTCGAGCAATCACGCAACCGTCGTTATTAGACAAGACAACAACCGGTTTCTCACGTAGGTTTGGATTAAAAACACGTTCGCAGGAAGCATAAAAATTGTTGCAGTCCACCAATGCAAACATGTTTTTTAGAAGAATTTAATGACATTGATGACAATCCCCCAAACCATAAATTCATTGTCTTTTGTTACCTTAATTGGTTTAAAACTCTCATTTGCAGGCATTAACCAAATACAATCATGTTCAATTTTGATTTTCTTTACGGTAAATTCACCGTCTATGAAACAAACGGCAATTTTTCCATTTTGCGGTTCTAGGCTTTTGTCAATGACCAATAAATCTCCATCGTGAATACCGGCATCGCGCATGGAATCTCCGCGAACACGTCCATAAAAGGTCGAAGACGGATTCCGAATGAGCTCTTTATTGAGGTCAATACTGGTATCTAAAAAATCATTAGCAGGCGAAGGAAAGCCCGCTGAGATACCTTCTTTCACATACGGCAAAGACAATTCCGTTTGGTTATCAGCCGAATAGAAATCAATATGAGCGGATGTATGTATTTTGGAAAGACGCATTGGATAAATTAGATTGAATCGTATCTCATCAAAAATACAAAAAAAGCTGGAAATGTTTTAAAAACTGATTGTGCTTATGCATAGTAAAGTGATTTCAATGAAATGAAATAGGGGGGACTGTCTTTCCAGTTATGAAACAGAATATAGGCATCGCTCGAAGGTATAATGAAGAAATCATTTTGGGTAATGATACTGCATTAATTCATTTCCTCTACAGCCCATCTTCCTTCTAGTTTTTCTATCATTTTTATTTTTTCAAGCTACTGTCTTCACATGAGGACAGTAGCTTGAAAAAACTCTTCGTAGTTGTTCGTATTTCAAATGGATACGAATAAAATCCATCATTTACTCTGGCATGAAGGTAATGCAAAGTTGCAGAAGAGGGAAGTCCTATTTTTTATACTCAGATTTCTCTATTTTGCCGTCTTAAGATAGAGGAGTAAGACAAGTAAAAGTCTAAAAATCAAATGTTACCCCAAGTATCAATGAATGATGTACAGATATTACCACGATTCGATTACTTTTCCTTGTTTGTCGTTTTAAACAAATAAAAAACAGGAATTCCGAGCAAAACAATTCCTAAACCAGGAAGGGTGAATTGTGGTTTTTCAATGTATAATATCACCACCAAAATCATAGCTAAAACGATATACAGTGCAGGCAAAAATGGGAATAAAGGGGCTTTGATAGGGCGTTCGATTTGTGGTTCTTTTTTTCTTAGGATAAATATTCCAAAAATAGTAAATATATAAAACAAGATAACTACAGCCATTAGATAATCAAGTAAATCGCCATATTTGCCACTTAAGCATAAAACTCCAGCCCAAACACATTGCCACCAAAGTGCATTTTGTGGAACTCCTTTACTGTTTAATTTTCCAAAATTCTTGAAAAATAAACCATCTTTTGCCATGGTATAATACACTCTTGAACCTGCCAATATGATACCGTTATTGCAGCCAAAAGTGGAGACCATGATTAGTATAGCCACAAAAATTGTGAAATTGGGCCCTCCAATGACAGTGGCTGCAGCTGCTGCAACTCGATCTTCACTAGCAAACTGAATTCCGCGCGCCATTACATCGATTCCATTTGGATCTCCTTTTAAAGGCAATATGGTTAAATAGGCCACATTCATCAAAAAATACAATACTGTAACTAGTAAAGTGCCAATTGCCAGTCCACGTGGTATTGTTTTGGTTGGATTTACTACTTCTTCACCTGCCGAGGCCAAACCTGTCCAAGAATCGGATGAAAACAAAGTTCCTACTTGTGTTACCCCAATAGCGAGGATGATTCCGATAAATGTTAGATTTTCGACTTGTAAGATGCCATTTGAAACTGTTGACTGACTGGCATCAAATATATTTGTAAAGTTGAGGTCGATTACCTCAGAACTTGCCCCCAAGGTGAATCCTAAGACGATTAACAAGCCCATAGCCACCAATTTGGTGCTACTAAATATATTTTGAATTATTTTCCCAAAGTTTACACCCCGTGTATTTATCCAAGTCAGTAGGGCAATACAAGCAATGGCTAACATCCGTTGAGAGGTAATTTTAAAAGAGGTTTCACCCAAAGTAAACCAAGCGTTTGTATCACTAATCAAATTTGGAAATAGAACTGCAGAATACTTTGCAAATGCTACGGCTACTGCGGCAATTGTGCCCGTTTGAATTACCGTAAAAAAAGACCAACCATATAAAAAACCTAGTAATTTGCCGTAAGCTTTTTGTAAAAACACATATTGTCCACCTGCTTGTGGATACATGGCTGTCAATTCACCATACGATAAGGCGCCAATCATAGTTAACAGTCCTGCCAGTAGCCAAGAGGTCAATAGCCATCCGGTCGATCCTACTTGGCGCGCTACATCAGCACTTACTACAAAAATTCCTGAGCCAATCATTGAACCAGAAACGAGCATGACAGCATCAAAAAGCTTAATTTCTCTTTTAAATCCAGACATTGTTTAAAATTAGGGTTAGTTCGTTTTGCAAGTAAATGATTTTCTTGATTTTTTGGTGTAGGTTTTGTAGAAAATACTTGTTTTAAGTTTCAATTTGGTAACTCTTGAAACGTGATAATACAACTTCACGTTCAATAAATTGTAATTTCGTGGATTCGAATCAGTAAATCCGATGATCTACTAGTACAAAATTTGAAAATGTACTAGTTAATCAAGGGAAAAATAGCTAGGAAATAAGGGGTAATCAACGCTTGTAAGCGTTCATTTTTTTAAAATGTCGAGTACTTCGATGTAAACTCTCTTACGATTTGAGGCTATTGGGCGTTCACTTTTGGAAAGAATGCGTTTATCTCGTATTTGTAGTGTATATTTTATTCTCAAATATAGGCACGACGTATTCTATGTATGCAACTTATTTCTCAAAATAAATATTTAAGTACTTATTAGTCAGTTGATTATACATAAACTGGAAAGTTATAAAGTTAATTTATTTATAAACGTGTACTTATGGCTTTTGAAAACGGAGTGTATCGTTTTCCTGAATGAGAATAAGTTCTTGATTATTAAAACGATAATTCCATTCGCCAGCATAGTTACTTTCTAAGTCTTTGGAAAGTTGCGTAGGTTGAGAGCCGCTGAAAGTTCCCTCCTGAATAACGCGATAATCTTCTATCCATTGAAATGTTAGTTTGGTGGGTTTTGTTACTCTAAAAGTTGCTTGAAATTTTTTCTCTTTCATGTCATTTAACATGAAAGCTATTTTTCCAACATTTTCTGATTTGCTGGATTTCCGGCTAAAAATACCATCGCCAAAATCAAAATGGGTAATCCCTGCATTTTCTAACAGTTTTGCTTTCTTTGAAGATTTTAACCTCCAAACGCCATTGAAATTTTGCATTTCTTGCATAATTTCATTTTCGCATGAGATAAAAACAAGGAATACGAACGCGAGAGTCTTTTTCATACTAGTTTTGATTTAATTCAATTGTTACGTGATTTTCTTGAAACGAAGAAAAAATTCCGTAGGCACCTTCTACATTAAACTTAAAAAACAAAGGCGACTCGAAATTTTTTGAAAAAGAGGTTCGGTTCTGAACATGGATAAGATTGTCCTCAAAATCTCCCCAAATAGGTTCTTGCGACTTTAACGTTAGATTTACTCTACTTTTTGAGTAGGTGGCGGGAAAAATGAAATTTCCAATAGGAGTTTCATAATAGGCGCTTGTTTTTTTGGATTTCCAAACCCCAGCGGTATTGCCAAAATTAAAAAATCCAAAAGAAGTAGCAGAAAGTTCTACCTGACCAAAAATAGCAAAGTGAACAGGAACATTTCCAATTTTGCTCCAGCCTATTTCCATCGTTACTAAATTATTGTCTTTTTGAATGTTTTTAACTTGAATAATATGTTTTGGTGGTATTGTTGTGGTTGCACGATAGTTCTTATTCTCGTGCGCAATCTGCAAATTGTATGTTTTTTCAGATTCGAAAAACCCTTTTGATGGCGCTTCATAACGTTGCCTTTTTGAATCATATACCAAATCTAAACTCTGTTTATCTCCAATTATCTTGATTTCCGCATTTTCAATACTTTTTCCACTATCTACTGGGATTACCGTATTTACATTATAAAATTTATTTAATGTAAGATGGGTAATTTCCTCATCCGGATTTATAATACAGTAAACAAAAACAGCATCAGTATTCGGATTTGGTTCA
>CAYNRA010000010.1:40906-53383 GCA_964399465.1 uncultured Cytophagales bacterium | reverse complement strand
AATCGCCTTTTGGCGTCCTTGTTCATCTTGAACTTGGTATTTTATTTTGGCTTGAAACCACGATGGCATACGTTGACGAATTTTAAGTTTTAAATATCAAATATAGCAGGTTCGCCTGAATACATCTTCCTTTTGTGTGTTTTTCGGTTTATTGTTTCCTCTTTTTATTTTCACATTCTATCTAGTCAAAATGTGTACCTTTGTGGTCAATTTGTGTGTAAAATACGTTCGAAAGTTATATGATGAAAAATCAATTGCCTGCTGCTTTCATTTCACAAATGGAATCGCAGTTAGGTGCTGAAAGTTCTTCTTTTTTTGAAGCACTTGCCCAGCAGCCCCCCGTTAGTATTCGCGTAAATCCAGGAAAGGGAACTGAAAATTTGCCTGATTTACTTCCTACTGACTCCGAAAAAGTGCCCTGGCATCCATACGGGTATTATTTGCCTGAACGCCCAAGTTTTACTGTTGATCCTGTTTTTCAGGCAGGTGGATATTATGTGCAAGAAGCATCCTCAATGTTTGTAGCAGAAGCCGTTCGCCAAACTATGGACACCTCTAAACCGCTTCGGGTATTGGATTTATGTGCCGCGCCTGGCGGAAAAACCACCACTTTAGCTGCTGAATTAACAGAGAATAGTTTTTTAATGGCGAATGAAGTCATTAAAAGTAGAATTCCTGCACTGAAAGAAAATTTACTTAAATGGGGATTTACCAATTATGTAGTCACTAACCACGACCCAGAAACAATGGCTGAGTTGGAAGGTTTCTTTGACGTGGTTCTTGTAGATGCCCCTTGTTCAGGCGAAGGACTTTTCCGGAAAGATGACGAAGCTGCCAAAGAATGGTCTGTGCAACATGTCGAATTGTGCTCGGCACGTCAAAAAAGAATTTTAAAAGCCGCTGCTTTTCTTGTTGCTCCAAATGGTGTTTTGATTTATTCTACCTGTACATACAATGCCAAAGAAAATGATGAAAATGTGGCTTATATTACACAAATTACTGAACTTGAGCGTATTGATGTAGCATTGAACCCAGAATTTGGGATGCAAGCTACCCAAGGTGGTGTTCAATTCTATCCGCACAAACTGAAAGGCGAAGGTTTTTATTTGGCTGTTTTCAGACAAAAAGGGAGAGGTTTTAATCGCGTGGATGCGAAAGTTAAATTGAATCAAGTACGCCAAAGACAATTGGAAAAAGCGATTACATGGATGAAAGAACCAGCGAAGTTCCAGTATTTCCTGAAAAACGAAGGTACAATTGTAGCGCTACGCAAAGAAAATTTAGCTGATTATGGCAAGGTTTTTTATGCACTTAGCAAACATTCGTCTGGTTTTGAAATCGGGTTATTCAAGGGAGAGGCGTTTATTCCTTCTCATGCTCTTGCGCTATCAAACGAATTGAACGAGCGGATTCCAAGAATCGAACTTTCATTTGAAGATGCCCAACGATATTTTAAGCGCGAAACGTTGTCTATTGACCAATCCGTTGATCTACCAGATTCTTCCCATTCAGGGGGGTGGTTGGTTGCCACGTACAAAGGGTATCAACTTGGTTGGCTCAAAGACGTGCAAGGTAGAATAAATAATTATTTACCCAAAGATTGGCGTATTCGAATGGATATTCCCGCTTAAAGCGTTTGTTATGAATAAAAAAGCCGAGCAACTTAAATTGGGTTACTCGGCTTTTTTATTGTCCAAAACCTTTTGTTTTCACTTGATTTAATACGCTTCGAAAACCCGTATTCGGTAATTTTCACTTACTTTTCTACTTAAAAAGAGTTTGTTAGCATTTGCAAGAACGACATTTCCGGCAGTGAGCGCTGCAATGCCAAGGATGGCATTTTTATTTTGCCAAGGTGGAATCCGAAGAAAAGCCCAATCATACAATAAGGGTGACAAAGCAGCGGCAGAAAACGTAATATTCAATCCTTTTTTTACCGTTCTTTTATAAACACGAGCAATTTCATCAATACGGAAAGTTCTACTTTCTAAGCGATTGGATGTTAAATCAAAGTAATAAATCGTGAAGGTAGAATCCGTGATGCGGGAAACCTCTTCTTGAAAAAACAAGTCGTCTTTCGTTTTGAAACGAAATGTATCTCCAATAAAAATACGTTTCCGCTTCATATTTTTTAGATTCTCAACGACGAGGTATTTTTCCTTGTTTCGAATCGCTCTATAATAGTTCGGATTGTTTCTCTTGAGTAATTCTTCCACACTTTCGGGTTCTCTCAAATGATAATCTTGGCCGTTTACTCCAGACTGAAAAAAGAGAAGTAAGGTGAATAGTAGAAGTAAAGTGGAGGTTGTTTTCATAAATTAGTCTTGTTTATCTAGCAAAGAAACGCCTCCAGAGATAATAAGTTTCATCACTTCAGCACTTGGCATTTGAAGAAGCTCAATATTTTCTTTGGGAACAATATACATGACCCCTGAAAGCGCATAGCTGTGTGGGCAATATACGGCAACTTGCCCTGGTAATTGCAAAATAGTTAAATCTTTTTGTGTGATAAATCCCATTAATTTTACACCTGATTCTTTATTTATGGTCACAATGACAGGTTGTTGGAATTTTCGTTTGTCGCCAACAAAAGCAGAGGTTAAATCTTGAAAAGCAGTGTAAAATATTTTTACAATGGGTAAATTTTTAATGACATTTTCTAGCCAATTTTGAATTGTTTGTGGAAGTAATGTGCTGAATATAAATCCAATAGCTGCTGTTCCACCTACTACGATTAAAAAGCCGAGTCCAGGGATAATAAATGGTTGAGTACTTGTTTCGCTATCAAATGGAATCTGGATTAATCCATCTACAAAATCAAAAGCGCTGTATAAAATGAAGAGTGTAAACCCGACAGGCGCGACAAACAAGAGGCCACGAACGAAGTAACCGAATACCTTTCGAAAAATAGTTCGTACAAATTCCATGTAGGAAGAATGGTTAGAAGTAAAGTCAATGGATTAGAATTACTCCAAATTTAAGGAAATTCCTTGTTGGCTGGTCTCAAACTCAGGGAGAATATCCGAATTATCCCAAATTCCTGTCAAAAGTGTATCTGCATACGAAAAGGGAAGCCCATTTTCCAACATCAATTGGTTGGCTTCTCCTGAATCATATTCGTAAGATTTGAATTGATAAGAAAACGAACCAGAGGTGTCATCGAGTAACATGTACCAAACACGCGGTGTTCCGTCGTTGGCTGGCATCCCAATTACACCTGGGTTGAGCCAAAATAAGTTTTCTTTCACATCAGCAAAGGGTAAACCACAATGTCCCGCTAAAATAACATCTGCTTTTGTGGAGATAAAATTAGCTTTTTTGATTTCCCAGGGCGTAGAGCCAAAGATAAATTCAGAGATATTTGCGTCAGAGCCATGAAACAAGTGAACGTTTTTTCCAGCATACGAAAAAGTGATGCGTTTGGGTAGGTTTTCCATATATGCCAAAGTCATGGGCGTCATTTTTAAGGTAGCGAAGGCAAACCATTGTTTGGCAAACACATCGCAGCGGCTTCCTTCTGAAAAATTACAGCCACAATCTTCCGTTCCATTGACCAGATTTTCTTCTACATTTCCTTGGATGGCATGAATACCCCATTTCTGTATAAATTCGAGGCACTCCACAGGAGACGCACAGTACCCGACAATATCGCCCGTACAAAAGATGCGTTCGGCAGGAATATCTTCTTTTTTGGCTAGATAAGCGAGTTCTTCTAATGCCTGAAAGTTGGAATAGACACCCCCAAAAACCAAAATTTTTCCCTTTATTTCGCCTAGATGTTGTATCGTATTATCCACGTTTTTGAATTAAAATAGGGGTTAAAAATCCAATGAAACAGCCGACTGTTCCGTATAAATTGACGGCAAGCAAGTCTGCGTATTTTCCGTCTGTCAGTAATAAATAGTCAGGAATTGGGAAAAACAAAAATAAGAATCCTGTTCCTATTCCAATCATTACAGATAAAAAATATGAGATTTTGGGTGCATTCATTCGCCAAAATAAGAAAACAGGTGCTAAACCGAGTACCATAGTACCACTGACAGTTGTTGCTGAAAGGATTTCGGGGTCAAATAAGACAGGAAGTGTGCCAATAACGGCGAGAATAATCATCGTCCAGCGTGCTTTGGGGACACTCAGGTTTTTCCCTTGAAGTAAATCAATATGAACTAATTTCGCTGTGGACGTGAAGGTAGAATCAATGGTTGCAGCAGCAGATGTCACCATGATTGTATTCATGGCTAAGAGCATAAATGTGCCCATTACTTTGGCAACTTGTAGAGTTACGGGTGTCGCAAGTCCAGCTAATTTAGCGTAAACTCCCACGAAACTAAATAAGATAATACTAACACCACCAATAATTGTCGCCAACAAGAATGAGGTACGGGTTACTTTCGGAGAGGTGATAAAACCTCTATCTGTCATGATTGGGTCATGAAATGGGTAGCTTAGTACTTGGATTAATGCAACAAACAAGAGGTTTACTCCTTGCGAAAATTGCCATTGTCCACTTTGAACGAGTGTTCGCACGCCACCGTCAGTTTGTGGAATAATAATGCCCAAAATGAGTGTAATAAGCACAATAAACAGCGCCATCTGAACCAAGTCTGTGACGATGGATGTGCGCATTCCCCCTTTCAATGTATAAGCCAATGTGAGGACGGTAAACACAACAATGGCTGCATAATATCCGGTACTGCCTTGCTCTCCAAAGTAACTCCCAACAATCATGGTATTGGACCAAATCTCGTTTAAAAGCCGAAATGTAATCAATAGTGTAAATAGTGCAACGGCTGATTTACCGTATTTCTGAAGTAAAAATGTATGAATACTGGTAAAATTGCCCTTTGTCCGCATTCTATAGATGACCAAACCTGCGACTAAAAAGGAGAGATAATATCCCGAATAGGCTACGCCACCCACAATCCCGAATTGATAGCCTAAATCAGCTGCATTTGTGATGGATTTGGCAAATAGCCAACAAATAACCAAGCTGCTTGTCAGTAAAAAAAGAGTTGGTTCTTTGTCGTTCGAACTCCCTTTGAAAAAATCATTGGCTTTGTTTGACCACGGAGAAACAAGAAATAAAATGAGATTAATGGCGATTAAAAGTAGCCATTGCCAAGAAAGTAGTGTCATAGAGGTAAGAAAAATAAACCCCTCGACAAGACGCCGAGGGGCATAATGGTGCGTTTATTTATCCCACCAAACAGGTGAATTAATGCTGTTGTTATTCGTTTTATCTGCGGCAACACGGTAATTTGCATTATTTAATGCAGACTCGGTAGCTGGATAAGGCATCCGAACAGGAAATAAACCTTGGTTTAAACTTGCAGTGACGGGTTTCAGCGCCGGAAATCCAGTTCTTCTGAACTCTATCCAACCTTCGTACCCATTCAAAATATTTGCTATCCACTTTTGTGTGATAATCTGTTCTATTCTTTTGCTTGTATTTTCTTTTGAAAACGCGGCTGTACCCGTCGTAAGATAGTCACTTGGCAAAGATGTATTCCAGAATTGAAACGCATCTTTCACACCTTGTTCGTAATAGGTTTGCGCATTTCCCGTAATCCATCCTTTTTCGGCTGCTTCGGCTAGGAGGAAATTCACCTCAAAACTGGTCATAAAATTAGCTTTCAAACGACCTGCATCTTCGCGGAAAATCGTTCCAGCGAACGAATAATTACTCACAGAAATAGACAAAGTAGAAGCATCTGGGCCGTTGCGTAACCCGCGATATACCTGGTTATTCGCAGCCGTAGGTCTGAAGAAAACCTGCATACGTGGGTCTTGGTATCTACGCAAAATCTCTTCCATCGTTTCCGACATAATATACAGATTGAAGTCTCCAATTCGTGCGGTGGACATTTTGAAATTCGTAGGCTGTGAAGTCGTAAAATTGAAAATCGCATTATCTGTATCTTGTGTAATGAGTTGATTATCAGCTACTAATTTTTGTATTTCAGCCCGAACATCGCGTTGGTTGGAAATACGCATGTATGCTTTTAATTGGAGTGAATTACCCAATTTAACCCATTTTGCGAGTTGACCATTGTACAGAATATCACCTTGTAAACGTTGCGAACCCTTGTAATTATTGATGAGCGAAATGCCTTGTTTCAAATTAGCGAGGATACCTTTATCTCCCGTATAGATGGCTTCTTGCGTGTCATAAGCCGGGGCTATAATCCCTGATTTTCCACGTAGTGCTTCTGAGTACGGAACATCGCCGTACAAATCTGTCAAGAGCATGGTCAAATAAGCTTTGTAAATCAAGGCAGGTCCTTCATACACGGCAAAAGCAGCATTTGCACGTGATTTTTCCAAGATGATTTCCGTATCTCTCAAGTTTTCGTACAAGAAATTCCACGGATTTCCTCCGTATTGCGGTGTAGCTAAACCGTGTCTATCGAACAAATTAAAATCAATGGATGTAAAGTACTGACTCAGTGTATTCCCGGCGACAAATGCTTCTAAGGACATTTGGTCGGCTTGGTCATACAAGACTTTCCGAAAAAGTAATTCCGGAAGCACTTCTACGGGTGCGTTTGGATTCTTGTTTAACTCTGTAAATTGGTCTGTACAACTGGTACATGTAAAGACCCAAAGTGATATAATATAGACAATTATTTTTTTCATTTTTCGATTTGTTAGAATTGAATACCAAGTTTTACGCCAATACTCCGCGTTGTTGGATAACTCATATCTTCTACACCAGAAACCAAGCGTTGTCCTTGAAAACCAAACTGTTCAGGATCAAAATGAGGAATTTGACTGAAGGCAAATAGGTTTCTTCCAACCAATGAGATTTGGATATTTTCCACCCGCTTTTTCAGTAAATTAGCCGGTAATTGATACCCTAGAATAACTTCACGGATTTTTAAATAAGAAGCATTGTAGGTGTTGTTCTCCTCGTGATTTCTGTCATAAAACATTCGGTAATAGGTTTCTGCCGCGATGGCTTTTGTATTTGGTTGATAGACAGGGTTTTCTGCTGTTCCAACATTTACAACGCCAGGTGCGATGATTCCTTCTTCTGGACGAAACGCCGTTTCCTTCAATTGTCCACCTACAGCGGCTAAAGCCAATGTCCGTGAAACAACCTGACCTCCTTGACGCCAATCCATCAAAATACCCAATTGGATTTGTTTGTATTGGAACGTTTGGTTCAAGCCTAAAATAAAGTCTGGATTGTAATTTCCAATTTTAATCAGCTCGTTATTAGCAATATATAAGCCATTTGCATTGACGATAAATTCTCCATTTTCATTTTTTTGGTAGCCTGTTCCGTACATATCACCCATACGGCCTCCTTCTTTTACTTGGTACCAAATCGTCTGATTCACGCTATCATAAATTCGATTATATGCCAATGTGATGGTCTGTCCAGGAATTGGAAGTTTCTCAACACTATTTTGGTATGTACTGAAATTGAAGGTAGTACGCCAACTAAATGCGGCTCTTTTGATTGGGTACGCATCTAAAATGGCCTCCCATCCACGGCTACGAACCGCGCCACCGTTGATACTCTGCTGAGAATAACCCGACGAAACTGCAATAGGCAATGAAATAATTTGGTTTTCATTCAATGCATTAAAATACGTTAAATCAAACTTTAACTTATCACCCCAAAACCGAACATCCAATCCAAATTCTACTGAACTAATTCGCTCCGGAAGTAGATTGGCATTCGGGATTTGGGATTGATCCGTGAACGTCGGCAAACCATTTACAGGTGTACGCGCAACAAAAGTGCCCACTGTTCGGAACGGATTGGTGTCATTGCCCACTTGTGCGTAGCTCGCTCGCAACTTTAAGAATGAGATTTGTTCAGGTAATTTTAAGACATTAGACGCGACAAATCCTACTGCTGCCGATGGATAGAAAAAGGAAGTTCCTTGTGTGCTTGTTGTAGTTGCTAATGCACTCGACCAGTCGTTTCTTCCGGTAACATCGACAAAAAGAAAATCTTTGAAACCCCATTTAGCAACCCCATAAAAGCTATTAATGCGCTTATTAGCAGCACTTTGGAAGTATTCTAGTGGCGAGGCAGCATTCGACAATGCATAGACACCCGGCTGCGCCAATGTCAAGGTTTGTGTTTGATTAGTGAAGGCACGTTGATCCATGCGGTTTCCACCAAGCGAAATATCGAACTGACTGTTTGCGATACTCTTTGTATAATTTAGCAAGAAATCGGAGTTGATTTCTCTAAAAAATACTTGTTGTTCCGCATAAGCACCGCTTTTAAACCGATTACTGCTGTAAGCACGGCGGAAAGTACGGTTCTCGTTTTGGTAATCCATACCTGTTCGAATTGTCAAGGAAAGTTCAGGTGTCCATTGGTATTTACTAAGGATATTTCCAAAAAGTCTATCGCGTTGAAACCCGTTTCTATTTTCTAAAAGGGTAAAATACGGATTATCAAAAAATGTATAATTGTACGAAAATTGTTGGATTCCTTCTAGTCCAGGTTGCCAATATGAACGCAGAGGTTCAATGGAGTTAGAACGACCAAACCAAGCAACCAAGGCATAATTGATATTTTCTGAACCATACTTGGTTGCAGGTCTATTCGAACTTCCTGTTTGGATATAGTTGAGATTACTCGTGATTGTCCATTTATCAGTTGGTGCAAACTGCATCGACGAAGCGACTGTTCTTCGATTCAAGTCAACACCTGGAATATAGGACTTACTATCCAAGTCTGTTAAAGAAAGACGAAATTGGCTTTTTTCTGTTCCCGCTGAAATAGCGACATTATTGATGAATGTTCTGCCCGTTTGATAAAAATCACGGAGATTAGTTGGATAAGCAACAAACGGCGTTGGGGTAATAGGCAAACCGCCGTGAACGGCAACGTCTCCAGCTCGAACAACCGTACCGTTTGCTAAAGTAACTGGACTATCGTATTGAGGAAGGGAAATACCTGCATTCAGTCTGGGTCCAAAACTATAGGTGATGTTATCATTGATACCTCCACCTAATCCATCCTTGAAAGCATATCGACCGCTATTTCCGAGACCGTATTCGTTTTGAAATTGTGGAAGTTGAAATGGTGTTTCCCCGTAAATGGTGCTATTGACTTGCACACCGATTCCTTTTTTTGCCCCACCCGTTTTTGTTTTTATTAAGATTGCTCCGTTGGAAGCACGCGTACCATACAAGGCAGCGGCAGTGGGTCCTTTCAAGACGGTAACTGATTCAATATCGTCAGGGTTTACTTCCATTGCACCATTACCGAAATCGACTTCCATAAATCCGTTTGCATCGTCATTGACATTATTCACGACGTTATTATTGTTAATCGGAATCCCATCTACGACAAATAAGGGCGACGTGTTTGTAAAGGAAGCTTCACCACGAATAGAAATCCGGGAACTTGAGCCAACTCCTGTCGAGCCCGATGTAATGGTGACACCCGCTACGCGTCCAGCCAAATTATCCAAAAAATTAGCTGATTTTACTTGGCTGATTTCTTTTGAATTGACTTGCTGGACGGCATAACCCAAACTCTTGGAGTCACGCTCTAGCCCGAGAGCAGTCACGACAATTTCGCTTAATATAGCGCCTGGTTCTAGTTCGATAAGCATGGGAGATGCAAAAGAAACAAGAACTTCTTGTGTGGCATAACCAACAGAAGAGATTTTAATTTTCTTTACTTCTTTAGGAATATCCAGTCGGAATAATCCCTCGGTGTTCGTTTGTGTACCGATTGTTTTTTGTTGAACGGAAGCCGTAATATTGACGCCAACAACGGGTTCTTTCGTTTGGTTATCTAGAACTTTTCCTATGATTGTTTGGGATTCTTGTGCAAAACTTAACCATGGGGTACAGAAAAGTAAGGTCGTGACGAAGCACAACAAAATGTATTTTTGTTTCATTCGTGAGTCAGGTAATAAATTAGACGTTTAATTAAGCTCCGACACTGGAAGTATGGGTTACTTCTCCTCGGCAAGAACTTCCTGAACTCGCCGTACAACCAAAGCAATGTTGATTCACAAAAATTTCCCGCTGCATGAGTTCTTCGTAATCAAAAGCACTGATGTGCTGTCTTGCTTCGCTGGTAGCTACCTTTACTTCAAGCATTTGATTGAAGTCGCAATCGTACAAGTAACCGTCCCAACTGATAGAAATCGTAGAACGACACATGACTTCGTGTGCTGCTTCCGGATTGTATGCTTGAACTAATTTCTCCATGTAATCTCCAAAATTACCGCTTACGATCAGGTAATCTAGATAGCGACTTATTGGAATATTGGTAATGCAGAAAAGCTGATTGAAGTCAATATTGAATTTATTTTTCAATGAACGTTTAAATTCTCGCTCTAAACCAGCTTGCCCTGAAGGTAAAAAAGCACCTGCGGGGTTATAAACTAAATTGAGAATTAAATCACTTCCTTCGATTCCATAACCAACGGCATTTAGCATTTGCAACGCTTTGATAGAATCCTCAAAAACACCGTCACCACGTTGAGCATCGGTACGACTTGCCGAGTAAAAAGGGAGAGAAGAGACTACTTCAATGCGGTGTTTTTTAAAAAAGTCAGGTAAATCGTTGTACTTTTTATTGGCTACAATGATAGTTAGATTGCAACGCACAATGATTTGAACATCTTGACTTATCTTCCGAATTTCTTCGATAAACCAACGAAAATCAGGGTTCATTTCAGGTGCTCCACCTGTTAAGTCAATGGATTTAAATGGATATTTTGCCAAGACATGTAAACAATGTTGCATTGTCTCTCGTGTCATGATTTCTTTTCGGTCAGGCCCAGCATCCACATGGCAATGTGTACAAACTTGGTTACACATCTTCCCTACATTGATTTGAAATATATCCACCGACTTAGGTTTCAATGGAAAAATTTTTTCAGATTCTAAATAGGATGCGAAAGTAGGCAGGGTACGTCCGAGTTGCTCGGTATCATTTAAAACTTGAAGTTGAAATGCAGCTTCACCGAGTGCTTTTTTTTGAGCTTTAAGACTTTTGACAGGGTTCATACGTGTTTTTTGAGTAAATACAACAAAGTACTTTTGCTTATCCTATATTGAGATAAGGGGATGATAGACTAGACAGCAAAAAAATAGACGCAAGGTGGTGCACGAAGTTGTTTGGTAGAATGTAATACAGGATTCAAATAAATCTCTGCACGACGTATGATTAAAGAGGAATAAAAATCTAGAATCCATTCCTTTAGAAGACGCACCAAAAGAACCGAGGGCTCGTAAGTTAGTACGTCTCTAAAAGAATGTAAGTCAGAAAGCAGGGAAAGTCGGAACGCAGCGTCGTTCGTGAATTGTATATAGCTAGTAAAAAAGGAGTTAGATTCCCACTGTAGATTTTTGAAAGATTCTAGACTGAAACCCTCTGCATGTAAACCGATCAAATAGGTTCCGCCACGTTGGTTAGGTCCTACAACATGCGCAAAGTGTTCTAATTGAGCATTTGCCTCTAAAATCAGATTTTTGGAAAGGGAGGGACAGTCATTCCCGATTAAAATAAGTTTTTCGTAACCTAGTTCGAAAAGATAAGAAACACATGTACTAATTCTTTCTCCAAACGTATTTCCTGAATGGGGAATATCTTGAGATTGAATAACAGGAAGTTGGGTAGATTTTGCCATGCCAAATGTGCTGGCATTTAGTTGAGAAAATATACGGCGGTTCAGCCCCTTATTCTTTCTTCGAGTTAGGGACTTTCTCTTGATTTCATTAGAAGGGTCAAGAGCAAAAAGGAGTATTGCCGTTTCTTTCTTCAATCTTGGGTCTATTGTTATATCTAACTAATAAACGTGTTTTGGGGACATTTGGATTATAAATTCCAAAATTTTTAGCTAAAATAAGTGAGATACTCTTTTTTTCAAGACATAAGAAGAAAAATTTGGTAAATAAAATAAATAATAAACTCAACTTTGTAGTCGTATTAAGCGTTCTTTTTTACACAATCTTTTAAAAATAACATGATTAGCACATCTCTTCGATTTATATTTTGGCTTTTTATTACCGCTTATTTTGTGCCTACAACATCATCTGCTCAAGTGTTTAATTTCTTTTCAAACAAAGAGCCAGAAACACCGAGACAAATGCTATTATCTGATCGTGCCATTCAGCTTGGTACAAATGATGCCATCAATAATATGTATAATTTTAATTTTTATGAAGCTGAAAAAGACTTTAAATGGTTGACTGTCAAGTATCCAAATCATCCAATTGGTCATTTTTTATTAGGGTTAAACGAGTGGTGGAAAATTGTTCCAGACTTAAAAGTTACGCGGTACGACGAAACTTGCCATGAATACATGGACTTAGCAATTAAAAAAGCAGAAGATTTATATGACGAGGATTCACGGGACAAAGAGGCGGCTTTTTTCTTGGCAGCAGCGTATGCATTCAAAGGTCGGCTATATTCTGAACGTGAAAAATGGGTGAAAGCAGCTTCTCTGAGTGTTTAACGACTATTTTGAGTGCAATCTCCTT
>CAYNRA010000010.1:33808-40896 GCA_964399465.1 uncultured Cytophagales bacterium | reverse complement strand
GGTAAAAGCAGCTTGGGCAGGCAAACAAGCCATGAAATATTTGGATAGAAGTAGAGGAGAGGTACAGATTAATCCGGAGTTAATTTTCGGGGATGGGCTCTATAATTATTACTCCAAATGGATTCATGAGACATACCCTTCCTTAAAGCCCTTGTTGACTTTCTTTAAGAAAGGAGATAAAAAGTTGGGAATTAAGCAGTTAGAAAATGTAGCGAATAATGCTTTTTATACTAGAATGGAAGCACGTTATTTTTTGGTTCAAATTTATTCTATGGAAGGACAGCATACAAAGGCTTTAATTATGGCAAGAACGATGCATTCCTTATATCCAAATAATGCTTTTTTCCATCGTTTTGCTGCGCGCGAATCCTTTGTTTTGTCTCAATTTGATGAAGCTGAACGGTATGCAAACGAATTATTAGCAAGAGTTCAAGCACAATCATATGGGTATGGCCCGACAGATGGGCGGTATGCCAGCTATATTCTCGGCTTTATCAATGAGAAATATCGATTGAATAAAATACAAGCTCGTCTGTACTACCAAGATACAATTCGGTATTCATTATTGAATAAATCGGAGGATTCGGGTTATGCCTTGGCAGCACATTTGGCATTGGGAAGCTTAGATGAAGAGCGCCAAGATTGGGTAAGTGCGCGCCAACATTATGAAAGAGTAGTGCAAGAATCTGAAAAAAATTCAGTGTATTATACAAAAGGGAAAGCGGCTTTAAAGGAGTTAGATAAGAAAACAAAACAAGTGAGAGGGCAGAGAAAAAGTAAATAAATAGCAACTGTAAAAACGAAAAAAGCTCCGTCAGGAGCTTTTTTCGTTTCAAGGAATGGGCAATACTTTGCTATTTTTGAATGTCGATAGAATAACCATAGTTTGCGTACTTGCAACGACCTCAATCTCATTGATGGTTTCCATGATTAGTTTTTGATACGAACCAATGTCTTTGGCAATTACCTTCAATAAGAAGTCGCAAGAACCAGTTACGTGATGGCATTCGATGATTTCAGGGACCTGCTCGATGGTACTTACAAACAAATCAGTGACAGATTTGCGGTGACCATTCAAGGTAACTTGAACAAAGGTCATAACACCCAAACCTACTTTTTCACGATCTATGTGCGCGTGATAGCTTTCTATTATTCCACTTGTTTCTAGTTTCTTGACTCGCTCCAATGTTGGAGCAGGAGATAAACCAATATCTTTGGAAAGCTGTGCGTTCGTTATTTTACCATTTCCTTGAAGAATTTCTAATAATTTATGATCAATTTGATCTAACTTGGGAACTGCCATTTTAATTTTGTTGATGTTTTCAAAATATAATTTGGCACAAAGTTAATTAATTGAGTGAATCTTTTTAAATGATTCTCGTATATTCCTAAAAGTTTTATATCCTCTTGGAGACTTTATTATGGCTGATAACACGTTGCCTACTGCATTTGTGCCGAAAATCATCCACTGCGCTCTTTTTCAAATGTTTAGTTGCTCTACCTTGAACACGTGCTCGCCAGAGTCGCCAAGACGTAGGTTTCATTTCTCTGCGCATTAGTTCAATAACTTCTTTTTCGGAAAGGCCAAACTGCCATTTGATAGCTTCAAAAGGCGTTCTGTCTTCCCACGCCATACCAATTATACGGTCGATTTCTTCCGGTGTTAGTGTATTCATTTGTCTTGATTTCTTGTCATTACAAACTTTTTTTTCGAAAAAAAGTTAAAAAAATATGAAAATGAAAAAGAAAGAAAATTTTCCGTCTAAAGTATGTCCTGTGTGTAATCGGCCCTTTTCTTGGCGAAAAAAGTGGGAGAAAGTTTGGGATGAGGTTGTCTATTGCAGTGATGCTTGCCGTAAAAAAAAGTGATTTCTTACATAGCTAACTCTATGGAAGGATCCCAAAAATGAGTTTCAAAATCTATAACTTGATCTTGATGAACCCGTATTCCTTCATTTTCCAATAGTTCTTGCATGTAAGTAGGTGTAGCGAAAAAATGCTTTCCTGACAGAATTCCTTTGGCATTGACAACTCTATGCGCGGGGATTCCTGACATACCATGGCTAACATTAAGAGCCCAACCAACAAGTCGGGCTCCTCTTTTATTTCCTAAATAAGCAGCTATAGCACCATACGAAGATACACGACCCTCCGGGATTAAGGCGACTACTTCGTAGATGGCACTAAATTTATTGTCTTTCTCTGTCACGAATTTCTTGCTCTAATTGCTTATACCATTCTTCTCCATACGCGCGTGTAAGTGGCTCCTTTAGAAATTGGTATACAGGCACACCTAATTGCTCCCCCAATGAACACGCAGGAGAACAAATGCTCCATCTGTCGTAATTTAACGCATGAAATTGCTCGTATTTTGTAATCCGAATTGGGTACAAATGACAAGAAATTGGCTTTTTAAAATCAATTATTCCGTCATTATACGCTAATTCAATACCACACTTTAAGTGCCCTTTTTCATCATACAAAGCATAAGCACATTCTTTCCCATCTATCGTTGGTGTAGAATAATCACCTTCAAAATCCTGAATGTAAACGCCTTGTTCCTCAATAGCGGCAATTCCTTCTTTTGTTAAATAAGGTTTAACTTTTTCATAAATCTCATGCATTATGGGTAGTTCGACATCTTCGAGCGGTGCGCCTAGATCTCCTTCTACACAACATGCCCCTTTGCACTTCTCGATATCACAAACAAATAACTTATCTGCAATATCATCGCTTATACATGTATCTTCTATGAGTATCATTTACTTTCTGATAATTAGTTCTTTCCCTAAAGGAATCGAATTGTTCTTTAGTTGATTTAAGTCTTGAATTTGTTTTATACTCACCCCGTATTTTTTCGATATGCTGAACAAGGTCTCTCCTTCCTTTACGACATGTTTCGTTTCATTTGATTTGGATTGTAGTGCATCCGTACCATTTTTTGAAACGCGTAGTATTTGTCCAACAGCAATTGTGTTATCAGATAACCCGTTCAGTTGTTGGATGTCTGCCACACGCATACCATATTTCTTTGAAATACTGTAGAGTGTTTCAGATGGTGCAACTTCATGTATTTGTAGATTAGAACCTGAAGTCTTCGCAACTTCCTCGATAGCTATGGGTTTGGATGAAGAGAAATTAGGCTCACTGACAAGTAATTCCTGCGCATATTGAAGTGTATTACTTGATAAATTATTCCATTCTTTTATTTTATCAACAGTGGTATTGTATTTCTTTGAAATACTGTAAAGAGTCTCTTTTGAACCTACAATATGAATTATTCCCGTTTTGACTTTCGGTACAGCTGTGTTTGTTGGTTGTTTCGTTTCTACTTTTATGATTTCTTTGCTACTAACACCACTTGTATTTGAAGGAGTAACTGTAGGTTTTACACTTTCAATAATGATTGGATCCACAATGATATAATCCTCTTCATCCTCATCATCCGTAAAAATTGGTTCTACATACTCAGAAGAATCTTTTTTGGGAACTTCTGCTTTCGGTTTCGCTATTTCAGCTGTTTCCATCTGTTTTATCAGCGGAAGATTTTGGGTAGGGGGGACGATTAAATTATCTTGATCTTCGATGATTTCTACCGGTTTTTTCTTGGGTCTTGTTGTTTTTAAATAAAGTACTCGTCCTTTTTGTAGGTATAGTATTGATGTAAGTCGATTGTATTTTTTGAGATTCTTCAGTTGTACACCGTAAATCTGTGATATATCCCATAAAGTTTGATTTTCTAACGTTGTATGAAAAGCTATTGGGCCTTTCTTATTTTTCATTTGTAAATAATATACATTCCCTTCTTTGATCATGTCGCGCTCACCCATGTCGTTGAATCGAAGAAATGACTTGATACTTATTTTTGCCTTTTTAGCTAATTGGGCTACCTCATCACCTGGAGTAGCCAAAATCCCTTTTTTGCCATTTATCTCATAAAAAATAGGGGTGCCCTCTTCTACATTTGTAGGTGTTTTTCTAACTAGGATTGGAAATCCAGCAGTTCTTAATAATCCTTTATTTAGCTCATCTCCACGCGATTTAATGCGCGCTAAATCCTGATAAGAACTAAGTATAGCAACCTCATACATTTTATCAGTTGGAATTTGACCTACATTTAGCCATTGATTGTACTTCATCAATTGTGCCTCGTCTAGAAGTAGTCCAGTCGCAATTTCTGTCAGAGATTTACCTGACGTAGGATAGAGATATAAGCTATAATTTGAATCAGGTATTCTGTTTAAACGGTGTTCGTACGCTGCTTTGTGGGCAATCAGTTTGATAAGATATCTATCTGTATTTTCATCAAATTCGATTTCTTTGGCATTAGGCCAAGTGTTCGGTAAAAGTTTTGCAACTCCTGTTGTTCCCCAATAAAATGATAATGCAGAGGAAATCCAATTTTTATAAATTTCATAATTTCTTTTAAAATAATTGGCTGCACCGTTAGTAGAAGAAATAATGTGTTTTCGTTCATCGACATAGGTATTGATACTAATACCTACTTCTTTGGCTGTGGCAGACTTAAATTGCCAAAAACCAACGGCATTGGAAGTAGAAATGGACTCAGGAAGCAGGGAACTCTCTAAAACGGCAATATATTTGAAGTCTTCTGGCACACCCTGTGCCTTTAATATTTTCGTAATATGAGGAAAGTACAACTGCATTCGCTCTAGTTTTTGATCTAGATAGGCGCCTTGCGGTAGCAACAGATTTCTAATTTCTGCATTTACCATTTGTTGGGCTCTAATTGTTAGATTAATTGTAAGATCTGCAAATTGAAAGGTGCGATCTACCTCAGGGATTGGATACGTAATTTGTGCCTGAGCTGTAATTGCTAAAAAATAGCAAAGCAAGGAGATTGTTTTTTTTATTTTTCTCATAATTTAAATAATTCTTGAAATCATCAAACCATCCCGAATGGGTAATAGGATATTTTCTGTTTGGGAATCTGTATGCGCGTTAAGATTGAAGTCACGTAAATGCGTTGTTTTTTTGTCTTTGTGCTTTGGGTCTGGTACTTTCCCGTCCCAAAGAATGTTGTCTGCAATAATCAATCCCCCCTTATTCATGAGTGGTTTAACCAAATCATAGTATTGCTGGTAACTTTGTTTGTCAGCATCTATAAAGACAAGATCAATACGAAGATCTTTATAGGAAGGAAGGATATCTCGTGCATTTCCGATAATGTATTCAATTTGATGGGCATAAGGACTTTTATTAAAATAACCTCGGGTGAACTGCTCTAATTCTTCATTTACATCGATGGTTATCAATCTTCCTTCAGGTGTAAGTCCTTCTGCTAAACACAAGGCAGAATACCCTGTAAAAGTACCTATTTCCAGAATCAGGGAAGGTCTAGCTAGTTTACTTATCAAAGATAAAAAACGTCCCTGAAAATGTCCTGAAAGCATTCTAGGCTGCAATATTTTGGCGTGTGTCTCACGGTTAAGCTCTGCCAATAAACCAGATTCTTGTGTCGTATGGTTGTCGCAATATGCTTGAATAAGTTGGTCAATCATTCCAATAGTTGTTTGATGACAATAACCGAATAGGTATCATCTAAACAAAATTATTGATTTATTTCATTTTTTCAATAATAAGTCTTTTAAGTTGCTAGACTTTAAAACGAAGAAAGGAGGCTACTGCCTCCTTTCTTCGTTGATTGCTAGAAATAAACTTAAAGAGTTCTCTTAATTTCACGTATTTCGAAGCTTTCTAAGATATCACCAATTTGAATGTCGTTGTAGTTTTTGATACTCAATCCGCACTCATAACCTGTTCTAACCTCAGCTACATCGTCTTTGAAACGTTTTAGCTGACTGATTTCGCCTTCGTGAACAACAATACCCTCACGGATAATTCTGATTTTGTTATTTCTCTTCACTGAGCCATTTAGTACGTAACAACCAGCGACTGTACCAATTTTAGATATTTTGAATACTTCACGGATTTCGATGTTTCCGAGTGTAACCTCTTCTTGTTTCGGTGCAAGTAATCCTTCCATCGCTAATTTGATTTCATCAATCGCATCATAGATGATAGAGTAAAGTCTGATTTCGATTTGCTCCTGTTCAGCAATTTTTCGCGCATTATTTGACGGTCTTACTTGGAAACCAATGATAATTGCGTCTGCAGCTGTTGCTAGGAGTACATCAGATTCTGATATTTGTCCAACTGCCTTGTGGATAATTCGTACTTGTACTTCTTGCGTAGCAAGTTTTAGCAATGAGTCCGAAAGTGCTTCTACTGAACCATCAAAGTCACCTTTAATAATGACGTTTAATTCGTGGAATGCACCAATTGCCTTTCTACGGCCAATTTCATCAAGTGTGATATGTTTCTTAGCCCGAATACTTTGTTCACGAATAATCTGTTCACGCTTATTGGCAATCTCTCTGGCTTCGCGTTCAGACTCCATAATATTAAATTTATCACCAGCTTGCGGTGCGCCAGGAAGACCTAAGATCTGCACTGGGATAGCAGGACCTGCCGTTTTTATACGCTGACCAAGGTCATTGACCATCGCACGAACGCGTCCAAAATATTGACCTGCTAATATGATATCACCTACTTTGATTGTACCATTCTGAACAAGTATAGTTGAAACGTATCCACGTCCCTTATCCAAGGAAGCTTCGACGACAGTACCAGATGCTTCTCTATTCGGGTTAGCTGTTAACTCAAGTAGTTCTGCTTCCAGAAGGACTTTATCAAGTAGTTCGTCAATACCAATTCCAGATTTTGCTGAAACCTCTTGTTCTTGGTATTTTCCACCCCAACTCTCAACAAGTATATTTTCTTTAGCTAGATCTTCCCGTATTTTTTGTGGATTTGCGCCTGGTTTATCAATTTTATTGATTGCAAATACAATGGGAACCCCTGCGTTTTGTGCATGGTTGATTGCCTCTCTCGTTTGTGGCATGACACTGTCATCTGCTGATATAACAATAATGACAACGTCAGTGACTTTCGCACCGCGGGCACGCATCGCTGTAAATGCTTCGTGACCTGGTGTATCGAGGAAAGCAACATGTTTACCGTTGGCAAGGGTTACCTCATAAGCACCAATGTGCTGGGTAATACCT
>CAYNRA010000010.1:1568-33798 GCA_964399465.1 uncultured Cytophagales bacterium | reverse complement strand
ACGACTACGTACACCTTTGAATGCTTCGTGACCTGGTGTATCCAAGAAAGTGATACGTTTCCCTTTGTTATTTCCTTCCTGCATTTCTACAGAATAGGCACCAATGTGCTGTGTAATTCCACCTGCTTCTCCTGAGGCAACTTTTGTTCTACGAATGTAGTCTAGTAAAGAGGTTTTACCGTGATCAACGTGTCCCATAATCGTGACGATAGGGGCACGATGTTGAAGGTTCGCAGGATCATCTTCTGTCTCTAGATTGTCAGATTGTAATTCCTCTTCTGCTGAAATGAATTCTACTTCAAAATCAAATTCTAGTGCAATCATTTGAATAGCCTCTGCATCTAGACGTTGATTGATAGAGACAAACATCCCCATACTCATACATGTAGATATAACTTCGTTCACGCTCACGTCCATCAGTGAAGCCAAATCTGAAGCAGAAATGAACTCAGTAACTTTCAATGTAGGCACGTTTTCTAAATCTCGGAGGTTCTGTGCCTCTTCCATTTCAGCGCGGTTGCGTCGTCTGTCTCTTCTTTGTTTTGCACCAAAATCAGGCCCTTTGGTATTCATACGAGCCATGGTTTGCTTGATGTTATCTTTAACATCGCTGTCCTTCACGACTTCTCTTCGTGCATTTCCCGTTTTCTTCTTTGCATTTGCATTGGAAGAAGCGTTGCTCGAAGGCGTGCTCGCATTACCGCTACCAGTAGCAGCCGGTCTTCTGTAGTCTGGTCTAGAAGAACTATTGGAATTCGGTTGATTGCTGTTTGATGTGTTCGGTCGTTGTCCTGAATTCGAACTATTTGAATTGCTTCCGGATGCGTTTGAAGTAGGCGTATTTGGTGTCTGGTTATCACCCCTCGGTGTCTGAGGAGGTCTACTTTGACCACCACTCGATGAACCTGCCGGTTCATTGACTTTTTCACCTTTTTTCAGTACTCGTTTCCGCTTTTTCTTCCGTTTATCCTCTCTACTTTCAGGTGTAGATTTACTACGCTCAACTGGAAGCTCAATTTTACCTAATACCTTCAAACCTTGAAGTTTTTCACCCTTGGCTATAATAAGCTCTGATGGCAGAGATTCGGCTGCCTTTTCAACTGATTCTGGGGTGTCAGAAAGAGTAGTTGTTGACTTTTGTTCGGACTTCACGGATGGAGTAGTAGTGCTTGCAATTGGTTGGTCACTTGTATCGGAAATTGCAGATGATTTCTCTTGGATAGACTCCTTGGGTAAGGTAACCTCTTCTACAGAAGCTTTTTGTTCTATTACCAACGGTATTTCTGCTTTTTCAATTACAGTTTGTATCGGTTCCTCAGGTGCTTTCGCAATGTATTCTTTTTCCTTACTAACTTGAGGTTCATTTTTTTCTTTCAAGTTGTCCTTGGATAGATCAACCTTTGGAGTAGTCTCAGAGGATTTTTCGCTGCTATTAGTGGTCAAGCTTGTGGTAGAAACTTCCTCCACTTGACTCTTAGGAGTTTCAGGCGTTTGAATTTCAGGAGCACTGACTGGTGCAGAAGCTTCTTTTTCTTGGGAAATTACCTTTTCGATAGGAGGAGGGGGTGTTTGTTCCTGTGCCTCACTATTTTCCTTCTTTTTCTCAACAGAAGGCTTAGCCCCTGAACGTGCGTTCAAGTCTATTTTTCCTATGATTTTTGGGCCACCAAGTGGATTGCCCATACGGATATACTCAGGTTCCTTGTCAACTTTGGTTGGAGCTACAGAGGTAGGTGTTTCTTCACCTCTAAAATAAAGCACCTCATCAGATGAAGTTTTTGTTGATGCTGGCCGGTCATCTCCAAGCAAAGAAGGCTCATTGAACTCCTTGGCTAAAAATTGAAGGTGTTCATAACTTAGTTTTGCATTTGGATTGTTGTCGACTTGAAGCCCTTTACTCTCAAGCTTTTCTATAATAGTGGCTGTACCAATATTTAGTTTGCTTGCAGCTAGCCTCAAACGCATCATTTTTTCTTCAGACATAAAAAATTTACCTAGTTTAATAATTCTATCTACCGCATGATTGAAGTCATTTTAATATTATTCAAATTCATTGGATAAAATTTGTACAACTTCCTCAACGGTTTCTTCTTCCAATTCGGTTCTTCTCACAAGATCCTCTTTACTAATAGCTAATACTGACTTAGCAGTATCTAAACCTATTTTCTTAAATTCCAACAAAATCCATTCTTCAATTTCATCTGTGAATTCCATTAAATCAACGTCTTCCTCTTCTACTTCTCCTTCTATATCACGGAATACATCGATTTCATACCCAACTAATTTACTCGCTAACTTGATGTTCAAACCACCACGACCAATAGCTAGCGAAACCTGGTCTGGCTTTAAAAATACGGATACACGTTTTCTGTCCTCATCAATCTGAATTGTAGATACTTTTGCAGGACTAAGTGCACGTGAGATGAGTAACGGAAGGTTCTCCGTCCATTGAATCACATCAATGTTCTCGTTTTCCAATTCACGAACAACAGGTTGAATTCGTGAGCCTTTCATACCAACGCACGCTCCAACGGGATCAATCCGGTCATCGTACGATTCAACAGCTATTTTTGCTCTCTCACCTGGCTCTCGAACAACCTTCTTGATTGTGATAACTCCATCAATAATCTCCGGAATTTCAAGCTCGAGCAAACGTTCCATAAAAACAGGGGAGGTACGTGAAACCGTCACTTTAGGGGTGCCGTTATTCATTTCTACCTTGTGAATTACCCCACGAACACTCATTCCTTTGCGGAATCTATCTTTCGATATTTGTTCTGATTTTGGTAAGGATAATTCGTTTCCTTCTGTGTCCATCAAAATAAGCTCTCTACTCAAAGTTTGGTGAATATCTGCGGTTATCAGTTCACCAATTTGATCCTTATATTTATTGAACAACATCTCTTTCTCTAAATCTTTGACCTTTTGAATCAAAGTTTGACGTGCAGTCTGTACAACGCGACGGCCAAAATCCTCAAGTTTTACTTCTTCAGCTACTTCTTCTCCGATTTCAAAATCAGGCTCAATTTTTTTTGCTTCAGAAAGTGGAATTTTGTCTAAATCCCAAATGTCTTCTGAATTATCATCCACAATTTCGCGCGTCCGCCACATTTCTAAATCGCCGCTTTCAGCGTTGACAATGACATCAAAATTATGGTCGGAACCATATTTTTTACGAATCATCGTACGAAAAACCTCCTCTAACACGGAAATCATGGTAGGGCGGTCTATGTTCTTTTCACGAGCAAACTCTGAAAACGAGGCAATTAATTCTCCACTATGCATACATCTAAATCGAATTAGTAGTTTTATTTGAAGGAAACCAATACTGTCGCCTGCCGAATGTCTTCGAGCAACAATGTCTTGGGTTCCAATAATTCTTTTTTCTTTTTTTGCTCCGGTTGTATTTGAATAGATGTTTCATCTACAACAAGCAGGTTTCCTCTAAGCTCTTGGCCATCTTGTAAAATGACCTTTAAGTTACGTCCAATATTTTTCTTGTATTGACGAATTAGCTTCAAAGGGGTGTCAATCCCAGGAGAGGATACTTCTAATACAAAAGGTGTATCAATTATTTCATCTAAGATGACTCCAACTTGACGGCTGATTTCGCCACATTGGTCTATACTGATTCCTTCGTCTGAGTCCACAAGGATGAGTATCTTGGAACGTATTTTACTGACTGTAATCTTGATATCAACCACAAAAAACACACCATCCGCCAGAAAAGGACTTATTACTTCTTCAATACGTTCAACGCTAATCATACCCCTTTCTAATCTATTTGCCAACAAAAAAGGAGGATGACCACCCTCCTAAACTAACTAATCATCTGCAAAATTAGTTTTTTATTTGTTGAAATACAATAATTGTTAGTAAAATTGCATCCACATAACTCAAAGTGGTTTTTTTACGTTGTGAACTTTGTTGGTTCTCCTAGTTTTTGAGGCTTTTTCGCTTTGTTTCCTTACTCCCGCTTTGTGCTATTTTCGAACTACGCTTAGGACGAGACCCAATCAAATGAAAAATTCGCTCAAGGAAGTTTTAACTGAAATCTTATTGTTCATTAGGAGGTTTTACTTTCTACTCAATATTTTGTTGGTTTTATATACTTTGTTAGTCTATCAAATTTCGTACGAAGCAGATATAAAGCATTGGACGGGGGGGTTCCTCATGATGTCACTTCCTATTGTTTGGATTTTACATATTATCGTTGTGATGAGCTGGATTATAGTAGGTTCTTGGCGATTCCTTCTCTCTGCATTCGTTATTTTGATTGGCTTCCCTTTTGGAAAAAGAACTTTCCGCTTTAATCCAAGAGCAGAATACGCGACTGAAAACACGCTGTCTGTTTTGAGCTACAATATGATGTACATTGATTACCACAAAGTGATTGATGAAAAGAATCCTGAAAATACACAAAATCTGGTCGCATCTCTTCCTCTTCTTGATTCTGATATTGAGTGTTATCAAGAGTTGTACAACAATGATGCGTATGGTCAATTAGCTCTTATCAAAAAACTTAAAAAAACAAATAAGTACTACACATACATGCATTCTTCTCCCGGTAACGACAGGGGAAAAGGGCAAATTGGTCTTGCCATATTTTCCAAATATCCACTCAAAAATAAACGAGAATTGTACTGGAAAAGTAATAATAATGGAGCCATTGCGGTGGATGTTACGACGGACAAGGGAACTTTTACGGTCATCAATACGCAGATGCACTCCATGGGTATTCGAGTAGGTAGGGTCTTAAAGGCGCGCGCAGACGAAGAAGAGGCAAAAAAGGAAGCAAAAAATATTTTAATTCAATTAAAAAATGGATTCGAGGAACGGGTGATTCAGACGGCAGAATTAGAAAAGCTCATTCATGAAAGTAAGTACCCTGTTATTCTCTGCGGAGATTTCAACGAGCTACCGTATGGGTATGCGTACGGACGAATTCGTAAATTACTTCAAAATACCTTTGAAGAAAAAGGACGTGGTTTCGGCTTTACTTACCACCACCTCCCAGGTTTTTTGCGTATTGATCAAATCTTTGTTGACCCAACTGCCTGGAAGGTGGAGGAGTTTAAAACGTTACACGAAATTCCTTTTTCAGATCACTATCCTATTCGGACTGTCTTATCCCCGAAGTAAGTTAAAATCCAATTCTACGACGCTGCGCAGGTTGTTGCCCGGCAAGATACGCTGTGAAATCGGCTAGCTCTTTTTCAAAACCACCACTTAAAATAGGGAATCGACACCAACTTCTAGGGTCTAAGTTTCTGTCATCTAAATGAAAACCAGGCGCATATCTTTCTCGTTTCCATTGATTTCTACTCCATAATTGAAAAAATCTACGAACCCATACCTGCCATTGTTTCTCTGTAAATGAGCCAATTTGTGAGGCAATTGCTAATTTATAACATTCAATGGGTGATTTTCTCTGTTTGATTGCCCATTTCTCCAGAGCATTCAGACATTCGTAAGGCATTAAATCTGCTTCATCTGTTTGTACTTTTTCAAGTGGTCGTAGCTCGGCTGTCGGTGCTAATTTATTCACCCAAGATAAGCTAGGAATGGGTATGTTAATCCCCTTTACTTCCACACCTATTCCCTCAGCCCACCTCAACCAATGTCTCAACCAATGTTTATCAATACCTGAAATCGGGCTGATGCTACCTGCTGTATCGCCATCCATTGTGCAATAGCCAACTGCAACTTCTGAGCGGTTAGATGTTGCTAACAATAAATGATTAGAGGTATTCGTGAGTAACCAAACTGACGGGGCACGCACCCGTGCTTGGATGTTTTGTAGCGCAATGTCGTCTGTTTCCCAAGAAAGTGACCTGTTGAGTTGTTTCTCTATTAATGAGGTGTATTCTTCTACCAAAGAATCAATATTTATTTCGAAAAATACAGCACCTATGCCCTCTGCAAGATTTTTTGCCGATGATAAGGTATCTATCGAACTATTTTTGGTGCCTTGATAGATTGTTTGAATGAGAAGTTTTGTTATTTCTTTTGCATTTTGACACGAAGAAATAGTTGGAATGTAGTCAAGTTTTTGTTTCAGTTTTGGTAGCCCAATACTTTCTTCAGCCAAAAGTATCATGTAGGCACACAAAGCAAGACAAGCCGAAGAGTCAGCTCCACCCGAAAGCGAGATGGTAAATCCGTTTGAGCGCGATTTTCGGAGATAATCGAAAAGACCTAACGAAACTGCGCGCGTGAATTCTTCCTCTTTAATATATATACCTTTTTCAAATGCGTCAATTTCAAGTGTCTGTGGATGAGGAATTACATCTTCTGGCCACTCAAAGTCGCTACTTACGAGAGATGGTTTTTCGGATACAAAAGGCGTTTTAATGACCATCGCATTTTGTTGATTTGCTGCGATGTCAATCCAGGCGGTGATCAACGTAAAATCTTGGTAGCTGAAACGGTCGCTGGAGGCAAGTAATTGTCCATCTTGAGCAATAAGAGCATCGCCATCAAAAATCAATCTTCCAGACTCGTTTCCGAGTAAGTTAGCATAAATATACGCGCAGTTAAATGTCCGTGAAGCATCCTGAACGAGTCTTTCTCTAGTTTGGTATTTATCAAAAGAGAAGGGACTTGCGCTAGGATTTAGGAGAATGTCTACGCCTTTTTCAAAGTGATTTCGACCTGGTCGTGCTGGAACCCATGCATCTTCGCAAATTTCTAGCCCAATTTTTACGCCACTTAGTTCAAATTGAATGTCGCCGAAAGGATAGCTGAAACCATCTTTCTTAAATTCTGTACGTGCATTCGCAGGCCATCTATGAAACCAGCGGTCTTCGTAGAAGACACCGTAGTTCGGTAAGTGTTGTTTCGCCACAAAACCAAGAATTCGTTTATCTGAAACAACCGCAACTGCATTGTATAATTTATTTTGAATGAGCATGGGTAAACCAAGTGTTACAATAATTCCACTTGTCTCTGGCACGATTTCTTCCAAACTTTGCCATGCTTGTTCGCGGGTATCAGGTGCGTAAAATTGGTCTTCACAGCCATATCCAGAAAGGCAGAGTTCAGGCAAACAGAGGATAGAAACTGATTTTTCTTGTGCGTCTTTGATGCAATCAAGAATACGTTGCCGGTTTCCATACCAATCTAAGGGTGTTTGGTTCAAAGCACTTGAAGCTACCTTGATGCGGGATATCATACGGAATGTAAGTTTAAGTTATTTGAAATAGAATGTGCTATTTTCACTGTAAATCTACTGCTAAAACCTTTTTCTGATAGAAATGATTACAAAATTTCATTTTATGTTTGGGTGAAGCAAACAAAAAAACAACACAAGAAGTTGGGTTTCTAGATACGTCATAGTTTATTTTGAATGCATTGCTATGAATGTGTGGAAAAGTAGTTAATCATTCATTCGAATTGTTTTAAAGTGACTCAGGAACAAAAAAAAGGGACAAATAACAGAGGTTTATCGCCCGAAGACTTTTATATGAATAAGCAAGGTATGATGGTTTTTACGGCTGTTTACCACCAAAAAAGGGGATATTGCTGTAAAAACAATTGCTTACATTGTCCATATGGTTTCAAAAAAAACAAATGAGTTTTTGTTTCTTTGACAATATTCACGATATTTGCACCCTATTAGGAACGGCCGTTTCGGGAAAACGGTGATTGTACAATTGAAAAACTTATAAGATAACATGGCAAAGGTTTGTCAAATTACAGGAAAGAGAACGCAGGTAGGTAACAACGTATCGCACGCGAACAATAAAACAAAACGTAAGTTTTACCCCAATATTAAGACGAAGAGATTTTTCTTGGAGTCTGAAGGTGTTTGGGTTCAATTGAAAGTTTCTACGAAAGCTATGCGTACAATCAACAAGAAAGGTCTTGAAGCTACGCTTGTTAGTGCAGCAAAAAAAGGAACACTTTCTTTGTAATTGGTACTTATTTTTATTTATTGAGAGGATTATTGGTCAGCCAATAGTCCTTTTTTATTTTAAATTTCCCAACAAATGAATTTGCTACAAAAAATTGAACAAGCAGCCGGTTTTATTCAATCCAAAACTGCTGATTTTAAACCGCAAGTAGGTATTATTTTAGGTACGGGTCTTTCTAAATTGACGGAAGACCTCGATATAGCTTTCACGATAGAATACGATGATATACCTCACTTTGTAACATCCACAGTTGAATTTCACTCAGGAAAACTTCTTTTTGGAAACTTGGCGGATAAACCTGTAGTCTGTATGCAAGGACGATTTCATTACTACGAGGGGTATTCTATGGAGGAGGTAACTTTCCCGGTTCGGGTTATGAAACTGCTTGGTATCACGCATTTGGTCGTTTCAAATGCCGCTGGTGGAATGAATCCGACTTACAAAGAAAGTGATTTGATGTTAATTGAAGATCATATTGCTTTATTTTTACCTCAGAATCCGTTGGTAGGTCCACCTATTTTAGGAGAACGCTTTCCAGATATGAGTGCTCCGTATTGTCCCACATTGTTGGAACGTGCCTTAGAAATAGCGAAAGAAGAAGGTATGGAAGTGCAAAAAGGCGTTTATGTAAGTGTAACAGGGCCTCAGTTAGAAACAAAGGCAGAGTATAAAATGCTCAGAATGCTTGGTGCAGATGCTGTGGGGATGAGTACTGTACCCGAGGTATTGGTGGCTGTACAAATGGGGATTTCAGTCTTTGGTATTTCTGTTATCACGGATCTGTGTATTCCAGAAACATTACAGAAAGCCGATATTTCCAAAATTTTGGCTGCTGCCTACAAGGCGGAGCCTCAAATGACGCGCTTAATTAAAAAGTTGGTTGAATCATTGTAAGCATAATAAAAGATAAACTTATACATAAATGGCTCTTTTTTATACGAAAATGCACTTATTTTCGAAAAAAAAGAGCCATTTGGTTTTAGATCAAACCTAACACGCGAAGTTTATCAAAACCGACAGTCTCCCTGTATAATTGGGGAGAAATTTGTGCGTGTTTTTTGAAAAATCTACTGAAATAAAACTCATCTTCGTATCCAAGAATATACGCGATTTCCTTCACCGTTTTTCCTGTTAAATAGAGTTCTCTTTTGGCTTCTATCATGATTCGTTGCGCGATGATTTCAGTCAATGTCTTGTTATAGTATTTTTTTACAATCTTAGCAAGTGCATTTGGGGAGATATTCAACACTTCTGCATACTCAGCAGGAGAGTGCAGACGTTTGAATTCACGCTCAATGGTATCGACAAGTTGTTGGATGATTTGTGGTTCTTTGGCATCACTACGTTGTACTTCTACTTTGGTATCTGCTTGCTTCATTCGCAATACTTGTATCAAGAATATCTTGATATAGGCAACTAGAACTTCATGCAGAGCAATGTCAGATTTATTTATTTCCGTTTCCATTTGTGCCAATAGTTCGAGTAACTTAGGTGTATCAGATACGGAGAAGAAAGGGGGCTCATAGATATTATGAAAAAGAGTGCCTTCTGTTTCTACTTCATTTTGGTATCTGTATGTACAGAAAAAATCGGGATGGAAATTAAGAATAATACCTGTAAAATTCTCTTCTGAAGTTATGCGATACGGTTGAAAAGGAGAGAGACAGATCATACTGTTTGGTGGAACATCGTACTGCTCTAGATCTACGTCAAGATGGGCATTTCCAGTAAGCGTTAGAATCATAGAGTAATAATTGTGACGTTGCATCGTAGAAAAATACGAGCTATCTTGAAAGGGTAGAACCTTGATGGCTAAATCGCCATTTTGCCTGTTAATCAGGGTATTTACGGACTGCTGCATTGGGGTTAAAAAATAAAAAGTGAAAGTAAGTGTTCTTACTTCCACCAATAATAATACCAAAATAGATGGATTCCAAATCTTCGGAGCACTATTTTGTCGTTTCTAATTTGGACAATAAAACAACCGTAAATGAAAAATCATTTAAATCAAGGACCCAATAGGTCACTTATTTTTTATATTTTTAAGTAAGTATGTGCGACTTACTTTTTCTTTTTTTAACTTACAGTTACAAAATTCCTGAATTATAGACGATTGTAACATAGAGATTTTATGCTTGAGCATGGACGATTTTTCCAGTCAATTTTATAGGGTATTTTTTATATATAGCAAAATTCTACAAATAAACCTCTATTTATCAGGTAGTTATGATATAGTTTTTTATGATATACTTATTGTATTTATCTATATAATAGTACTATATGGATAAAATAGTACATGAAAAAAAGTAAATCATGGACAATTTTAAATTTCATTCCGTTTTTAAGTGGGATTGTTTTACTTTTGTTTTTTGACTTTTTTAATCCTTCGAATGACAACCTACTCTCTTACCCGTAAACAAGGGCCATTCCATTTATCCATTCATTTGGCATCTTCAAAAAGTGAAAGTAATCGTGCATTAATTCTTCATGCGCTCACCCATTTTAAGTCAACTATAGAAAATGTTTCCTCCGCTCGTGATACACAAACCATGATTCGGTTACTCTCCTCAGAAGAGCAGGAAGCGAATGTAATTGATGCAGGTACAACTATGCGTTTTCTGACCGCCTATTTTGCTCTGACCAACCAGAAAAAAACTATGACGGGAACTGCGCGTATGTGCGAAAGACCTATCGCTTTGCTCGTCAATGCCTTGCGTACCATAGGTGCTGAAATTGCATATTTGGGAGAAGACGGATTTCCACCTCTGGCAATTCAAGGGTTTTCTGAACAAAAAAATGATGCAATTGAAATACGAGGGGATGTAAGTAGTCAATATATTTCCGCCCTGCTTATGCTTGCACCTACCTTGCCTAACGGGTTGCGTATTCGGTTACTAGGTGAAGTTGGATCAGTCCCCTATATTACCATGACTATTCAGCAAATGGCTGCTTTTGGAGTGGAGGTAAGTTGGGATAAAAATGAGAATATTCTCTCGATTTTGCCCCAAAAATATACACCAATTACGTATCAAATTGAGTCAGATTGGTCAGGTGCATCGTATTGGTACAGCATTTTGGCCTTGGATAATCATCCTGAAAGTACCGTCGAATTAATCGGATTGAAAGCCAATTCACTGCAAGGGGATAGCGCAATTGTAGCCATTATGGAACAATTGGGTGTGAAAACAACCTATACAGAAAAAGGTGTTTTATTAACAAAAGGAAAAGTTGCCAAAAGTTTTGCATGGGATTTTACCAATTGCCCGGATTTAGCGCAGACAATTGCTGTAATCGTTGTGGCTTTGGGTATTCCGTCGACATTTACCGGTATCGAAAGTTTAAAAATAAAAGAGACGGATCGTGTAGCTGCACTCCAAAATGAATTAGCAAAGATTGGTGGTGTATTTAGCGAAGAAATTCCCGCAACCAAATATACACTGACTCGTAAGGAGAATGTAGCTATTTCAAATCCAGCTTTTGAAACTTACGACGATCACCGTATGGCTATGGCATTCGCTCCTCTAGCACTTTTGTATCCCGTACAAATACAAGAACCCCACGTTGTCGTCAAGTCATATCCATCGTATTGGGATGATTTACAGCAAGTTATAGATATTAAATAAAAATGAGGGCTAATTCAGAAAAGAAATTAGCCCTCATTTTTTTTAGGTTTGAATCACGCCTACAGAATAATTTCTTGTGATAGGTGCATGATTTGCGGCTTCGATTCCAACAGATATGATACGTCTAGTTTCAACGGGGTCAATTACTCCATCTACCCAAAGTCGGGCAGAAGCATAGTATGGACTGAGTTGCGAATTGTATTGGTCGGTTATTTTTTCCAATAAATCCTTTTTTTGTTCTTCATCTACCTCGACACCTTTGGCTGCAAGCCCTGCTTCTTTGATTTGGAGCAATGTTTTTGCTGCTGAGGCGCCACTCATGACGGCCATTTGAGCAGTTGGCCAAGCGTATATCAGGCGTGGATCGTATGCCTTTCCACACATAGCATAATTTCCGGCACCGTATGAGTTCCCAACGATAAACGTAAATTTAGGTACAACAGAATTGGCCATGGCACTAACCATCTTCGCACCATCCTTGATAATTCCTCCATGCTCTGATCTACTCCCAACCATAAATCCAGTCACATCCTGAAAAAATAGAAGTGGAATATGCTGTTGATTGCAGTTCATGATAAATCGGGCTGCTTTATCTGCCGAATCAGAATAAATTACGCCACCCATCTGCATTTCGGAGGTTCCTCCTGATTTTTTGGCTTTTACAATTTTACGCTGATTAGCCACAATTCCGACTGCCCAGCCATCTATTCGTGCTAAGCCACAGACGATAGTTTGTCCGTACTCTGGTTTATAGGGTTCAAAACTATCGGCATCTACAAGACAATCTATAATTGTCTGCATATCATACGGCTTATTGCGGTCTTCGGGTACTAACTCGTGAAGTTTTTCAATAGGAATTTTGGGAGCGATGGCTGTTTTGCGGTTAAATCCTGCTTTGGGCTGTTCCCCCATTTTATCCATGAGTTGACGAATGGCATCGAGACAAGCTTCATCTGTAGGGAATGAGCGATCGACAACCCCCGAGATTTGTGTATGCGTAGCAGCACCTCCAAGTGACTCATTATCAATGTCTTCACCTATAGAAGATTTGACTAAATACGAACCTGCTAAAAAGACAGAACCTGTCCCTTCAACAATGAATGCGTAATCCGACATGATGGGTAGGTAAGCACCACCTGCGACACAACTTCCCATGATGGCAGCAATTTGAGGAATACCCAAAGCAGACAGTTGTGCATTATTGCGAAAAGTACGTCCGAAATGTTCTTTATCCGCAAAAACTTCTGCTTGGAGTGGGAGATATACCCCGGCGGAGTCAACCAAGTAAATGATGGGAAGACGGTTTTCGAGCGCAATTTCTTGTGCTCGTAGGTTTTTTTTTGCTGTAATTGGAAACCAAGCACCTGCTTTTACAGTAGCGTCGTTAGCTACAATGACACAAAGTTGGGAGGCAACTTTGGCAATACCACAGACAACCCCTCCGTTGGGGCAACCTCCTTCTTCTTCATACATGCCTTCACCTGCAAAAACACCAAATTCAAGAAAATCGGCTGGTTCGTCGATAAGGTAATCAATGCGTTCTCGTGCTGTAAGTTTCCCCTTTTTTTTATGTGCTGCGATTTTTTTATCGCCTCCTCCTTTCTTGACTTGCTCTAGCCGTTCAGACAATTCATTCAGTAAGGCTTTCATTGTTATTTTTTATTTTTAGTATGTTTATGTGATATTTATTCTTGGAAAAACAAAATTTAAACAAAGATAGTTATATTTGTTGTCAAATAAATAATTAGTAAAACAATTAATTAGCACACATCAACAAACCCTATTTATGGAAACCTTGTCTCATCAAAACGAAGAATTAGCCTTAATTCAAGCAAGTGCAAGAGAATTTGCCGAAACGTACATTCGTCCGCATATTATGGAATGGGACGAAGCACAGGTTTTTCCTGTGGATCTTTTTAGAAAACTAGGGGAGCATGGTTTTATGGGTATCTTAGTGCCTGAAATCTATGGAGGAAGTGGTCTTGGCTACCAAGAATACATCACTATTTTGGATGAAATTTCGCAAGTTTGTGGGTCAATTGGTTTATCTGTTGCAGCGCATAACTCATTGTGTACCAATCATATACTAAGTTTTGCAAACGAAGATCAAAAAGCATATTATTTACCTAAATTGGCTTCTGGTGAATGGATTGGTGCATGGGGCTTGACAGAAACGGGAACAGGTTCTGATGCAGGCGGAATGACCACGACTGCCGTGCAAGACGGGGATTATTATGTATTGAACGGCTCGAAGAATTTTATCACACACGCTATCAGTTCTGAAGTGGCTGTAGTAATTGCCCGAACTGGTGAAAAAGGGGATAAACATGGCATGACCGCTTTCATTATTGAAAAAGGTACGCCTGGTTTTTCAGCGGGTAAAAAAGAAAATAAACTAGGAATGCGGGCGTCTGAAACCGCATGTCTATTTTTTGATAATTGCCGCGTACACAAAGACCAAGTTATTGGCGAAGTCGGTGATGGATTTGTGCAATCCTTGAAACTTTTGGATGGAGGTAGAATTTCAATTGCTGCACTATCTCTCGGTATTGCACGTGGTGCGTATCTGTGTGCACTTAAGTATGCACATGAACGAGAACAATTTGGACAAAAAATATTTGATTTTCAAGGAGTTGGTTTCAAATTAGCAGAGATGGCTACAAAGGTTGAAGCCTCAGAACTATTAACTCGGCAAGCTGGGGATTTGAAAAACAGAGGAGAAAAAGTAACTAAATTGTCTGCAATGGCTAAATTATTTGCCTCTGAAACTGCTGTTCAAGTGGCAGATGAGTCAGTTCAAATACATGGAGGATATGGATTTACAAAAGATTTTCCAGCAGAGAAATTTTACCGCGACGCCAAATTGTGTACTATCGGTGAGGGAACGTCTAATATTCAACGGTTAGTTATTTCCAGAGAAATTAGTAAAGAAGTACGCAAATGAGTCCCTATTTTTTCACTGAATGCCCGCGAGATGCGATTCAAGGGTTGACTGAATTCATCTCAACCTCTAAAAAAATATCGTATATTCAGTATTTATTGGATACAAATATATTTGATGTAATCGACTTTGGGAGCTTTGTTTCTCCCAAAGCGGTTCCACAAATGGCTGATACAGAGATGGTTTATAGAGGTCTAGACGTATCGCGTACTTCTACGAAGCTGTTGGCCATCGTTGCCAATAAAAAGGGTTTTGAGAATGCCCAGGCATTTGAGAATATTTCGATTTTAGGCTATCCATTCTCTGTGTCGGAAACGTTTCAGCTACGTAACACAAATGCTACCCGTGAAGAAAGTTTGGATGTGGTTGCAGAAATGCAGGCAAAACTTGCTGGTACAAAGCAAAGTTTACGCATTTACATCTCCATGGGTTTTGGAAATCCGTATGGAGACGAATGGTCAGTAGAGATGACGTGTGCATATATTCAGAAGTTATACGATAGAGGTGTTCGCTCGTTTGCTTTATCTGATACGGTAGGTTCCGCGCGGGTTGAAGACATCACTAATGTATTTGAGCAAGCAAATGCACTTTTTCCAGAGGCCTTATTTTCAGCCCATTTTCATACATTACCCCATGCGTGGAAAGAGAAAATTGACGCGGCAGATTTGGCAGGTTGTCGTCATTTTGATGGAGCTATCTTGGGTTTTGGCGGTTGTCCGTTTGCAAAAGATGAACTTACCGGCAATATGCCGACAGAAAAACTGCTATCTTACCTTACCAATATTGAGCCAAGTCGATTAACAGAGTTGGCTTTTCAATTTAAACAATTTATTGCCCGTGATTCCTTCGTTTCATGATCTTCCTCGTTTTCGGTATATTGAAGTAACACAAACGCAAGAAAACGTATGTATAATTCGGCTCAATCGTCCTGAAAAACGCAATGCATTTACTCCTTTGATGATTTCTGAATTGGCTTTTGTGCTGCGTTGGGCGCAAGAAAATTCGTCAATTTGGGTAGTTCAGTTAGAGGCGAATGGGACTGTGTTTTGTGCAGGAATGGATTTGATGGTATTTGAAAATCCTTCTTTAGATATAGATAATGATGCGATTCCGAGTGTCTCGATGTCTTTGGCGGCAGTGATGCGATTGTGTACTAAACCTATTGTTTGTCTGGTAGAAGGAAACGTGTATGCAGGCGGATTTTTATTGGTTGGAGAAAGTACTTTTGTTGTATGTGCGGAGGACGTTCGATTTTCTCTACCCGAAGTGAAGCGAGGTATATTCCCGTTTCAAGTGATGGATACGTTATCTTGGCGTATGCCGATGGCGAAATTGTTGGAAATATGTATTTTAGGGGAAGATTTTTCAGCAAAAGATGCCTTTGAAATGGGTTTGGCAACTTTCGTGGTTTCTAAAGGTTGCGTAGTAGAAAAAGCGAATGAATTGGTTGAAAAATTGTGTATGAACGCACCTTTTGCTATTCAAAAAGGGATAGCAAGTGCTCGTAAAATGCTAGAACTAGATAAGTCGGAGCGTTTGGATTGGCTTAAAGCAGAGCTTGAGTCATTAAAAAATACAGAAGATGCACGCGAAGGGATTTTGGCATTCAAAGAAAAACGTATGCCAATTTGGAAAAATGGGTAACGATGTTATTGTCGTTACCCATTTTTTATCAACCAAAGACTTCTTTTTTACAAGCGCGGAGTGTATTGTACATAAGTGCTGCGACTGTCATTAAGCCGACACCGCCAGGTACAGGCGTAATGAAACTAGTTTTAGGTGCTACTTCATCGAATTTTACGTCACCTTTGAGGGCAAATCCGCTTTTTTTTCTAGAATCTACGACGCGCGTAAGACCTACATCAATGACAACTGCGCCCTCTTTGACCATTTCAGCAGTGATAAATTCAGGTTTTCCCAAAGCAGCGATGAGAATATCAGCGGAGGCACAGATTTCTTTTAGATTATGTGTTCGGCTGTGTGTCAAGGTGACTGTAGCATTTCCTGGATAGTCATTTCGTTGCATCAAAATACTCATTGGGAGGCCAACAATTTGACTTCTACCCACGACGACACAATGCTTACCGGCCGTTTCAATCTGGTATCTTTTCAGTAATTCCAAGACACCAAAGTGAGTTGCAGAAATATAGGCAGGCAAACCTTTTGCCATTCTACCAATATTGATTGGATGGAAGCCATCCACATCTTTTTTCGGATCGATGGCTTCAATAACACGATCGACTTGGATATGATCTGGAAGTGGTAGTTGAACAATGAAACCATCAACCTCGGGATCATTATTCAAGTCTTCGATAATTTGAATGAGTTCATTTTCAGTGATATTGGCATCTCTACGAATGAGAGAAGAGTCAAATCCGATTTGTTCGCAGGAGCGAATTTTACTTGCTACGTAGGTTTCACTTGCGCCATTATCACCGACAAGAATTGCGGCAAGATGGGGTTTTTTGTTTCCTGCGGCAACCCAAAGTTCTACTTCTTGTTTAAGTTCAGCTTTTACCTCATCGGAGATTTTTTTTCCGTCAATGCGTATCATATATTATTTTCGATTTTTTTGGATGTTGGAGTCAGGTAATTAAAGATTTTTTTAAGATCAAATTCATTTTCACCAGAAGCCGGAAGAAAAGTTGTTTTAGCATCGGATGGTTGGCCAAATTTGAGAAAAGATTGCCAGATATGATCAATATACCAAGTGGGCTCATATCCCCACCTGTTATCCATACCTTTGCGAATGAGAAATGTTCTTTTGGATATTTTAACTAGAATTCGTTTATCGTAAAGGATATCTAGCTGTGGTTCAAAGAAAGCAAAAAGACCCTCAACGATGACAACATCAACGCGGTCTTTGAAATCGTGAACGATAGCAGCAAGCATAGTATGATCTATAGAAAGTGGAGATTCCCAGTCCAATCGATGCTTGATTTTGGGGATAACTGTATCCGGCAGAACGAAGTCATCTTGATGAAAGATAAGTACCTTTTTCCCCTGCTTGCGAAAATGAGCAGCCAAAAGGTTGGCAAGTGTACTTTTGCCTGAGCGACTAACCCCGCCAATGCCTATAACCATACAGTATCTTGAAATGATAAAAGATTCGCAAATTTAAAGAAACTTATAAAACAACGGCTGTAAGTAAGTAAATTGTTTCGAGATACCTTGAGAATTACGCCAAAATCAGGCATATTTACATTCATGTTTAAAAAAACACTATACACTATAAATGGTACGGATTTTAAAAACAGTTGGTAAAACACTGATGTATTCCTCTGTAAGTCTGACTTGCTTGTTTGCTCTATTTGATCTAGAACTTATGGGAGAGGGCGTTAAAATCACAAGCTTTTACTACGTTTTTATGTTCACACTTTTTAGTATTGGTTTTCTAACTTATAAAAATAGAGAATCTTGGGGACGTTTTTTGTCCTGAGATATTGAATTACCTCCTTTATACACGTTTACCCTTATGGATTTAACTCTAGACACCTTGATACAGAGCAATTATGTGCGTATTCTGATTTCTTCACTTGTATCAATGGCAATCACTATAAAGTCCATTCCTTTGATTATCAAATTTGGCGATCATAAAAATTTGATGGATAATCCCATCAAACAAAGGAGTTCTCATTTCGTACCCATTCCTACTTTTGGGGGTGTGGCACTTTTTACAGGAACTATGATTGGCTATCACTTGTGGAACTACGGGGAAGAGGGGCTTTTACTTCACAAAATGATTGTAGGTTTTGTTGTCCTATTTTTTCTTGGCCTGAAGGATGATATTTTAGTTCTAGATCCTATAAAAAAAGTATTATCACAAATTATAGCGGCAGCTTTAGTTGTTATTGGGAGTGATTTACGGCTAGATAATTTTTTTGGTATATTCGGCATTTATGAAGTTTCGTATCTTGTAAGTATTACATTTACGATTTTTTTCTTTTTAGTCATTATTAATGCATTTAATTTAATTGACGGTATCGATGGCTTATCTGCAGGTATCGGTATGATCAATACTTTTTTTCTTGGTCTTTGGTTTTTGGTAAATAGTCACTGGAGTTTGGCGGCATTTGCTTTGTGTTTGTCTCTTTCTCTTTTGGGCTTTTTGTTCTTTAATTTCTCCAAAACGCAGAAAATATTTATGGGAGATACCGGTTCCTTGATCATTGGATACGTAATCACCATACTATCCATCAAATTTATTCATTTAAACTCCTCGCACTCTTTCAGGACAGATACCTTTGTAAGTGCTCCAATATTGGTTTTGGTATCATTGAGTATTCCTCTTTTTGATTTTCTTCGGGTACTTATTATTCGGATAATTACGCGCAGACCTCCATGGAAAGGAGATAGATTGCATTTGCATCATATTTTAATTGATTTGGGCTTATCTCATATACAAGCCTCTTTTGTTTTGTACGTAGTTACGATTGGTATCACGACATTCACATACTACTTGAGAAGCTTTTTTTCAAATACACAGTTAATGCTACTCATCGCTGCATATTTTGTTCTTTATTTATTCATTTGCCAAACTCTCGAAAAGAAACGGGTCAAACTTCTTAAATTATGAATTCGAAAACGGTTGATTATTCGCGGACAACAATAACGGAACTGATGATTCCGTCATATGCGAATTTCGGTGGTAAAATACACGGTGGTATTCTCCTTTCGTTGATGGACAAAGTAGCATATGCATGTGCCTCAAAACATGCCGGAACATATGTGGTGACGGTTTCTGTGGATGAAGTAAATTTTATGCAACCTATTGAAGTTGGAGAACTCGTTTCTCTGCATGCTTCGGTGAATTATGTCGGTACTACCTCGCTAGTTGTTGGTATACGCGTCATTTCTGAAAATGTAAAGACAGGGGAACAAAAACATACCAATACGTCTTATTTTACGATGGTAGCAAAAGATGATTTGGGTAAACCTCAGCGTGTTCCTGCTTTGGTATTACAAAATGAAGATGATATTCGTCGTTGTTTGGAGGCAATCAAACGTAAACAAATGAAGAAAAGTTATTTGGAAGAGTTTGGTTCGCAAAAAGAGCAACTTTGTCACGAAAATAGTTTAGATATTCTAAAAGATGAGCGTGTAATCATTGTTGACTGGTCGCCTATGAGTTCATCTCAAAAATAGCCAACCCACAATTTGTGCTAGTGCGCCAATCCCAAAACCCGCCCAGACTTGTGCGGGCGTATGTACTTGTAAATGTAGTCTAGCAGATAAAATGCTCCCTATAAACGGGAAAGAGAGTACAAATGGAAGAATCATTGGTTGCTCTTGGAATAACAAAAGAATGCATAAAAAGCCAAACCAGCCCCCTGCGCCTGCTGCATGTGCGCTAATTTGCCACCATAAACTAATGATTCCCAGTATGAAAATGACTGCTGCCGTACAAAATAAAAATATGGAAGTGGCGTACATGACACGTGCTTGCAAGTAAATGGTATACGCAAATAAACCATATAATACAGCGGTAATGAGATATGGAATGCGACGATCCTTTAGGTTAATTAGCGAATAACTTGTGATGATTCCTCGTTTTGAGAGCCATAAAATAAATCCGCCCGGAAGAACACATGTATAGAATAGTATAAATAATAATACATACGGCCGAACCTCGGTTATAGCACCACCTAAGCCCATAATTCCTGGGAAAAAAAAGTATGCTACTGTGAGTACAAGCGTGGGAATAAACAAAGGATGAAAAAGGGTAGATACTAGCCGAGCTACTGCATTTGTCATGAATAATACACATTAAGTTATACTTCTTTCCTTAATCTAGAAACAGGTAGGCCAAGTTGCTCCCGATATTTTGCAACCGTACGTCGAGCAATATTGTATCCTTTTTTTGTTAAAATTTTCTCAAGTTTATCATCTGAGAGAGGAATCGCTTTTGATTCTTTTTCAATCAATTCCTTGATAATATTTTTGACTTCTCTACTGGAAGCATCTTCTCCTGATTCTGTTGAAATCCCTTCAGAGAAAAAGTATTTGAGCGGGTATGTGCCAAAGTCTGTCTGTACAGACTTACTACTTGCCACTCTTGATACTGTCGAAATATCCATTTGAATCCGTTCTGCAATATCCTTGAGAATCATCGGTTTCAATTTGGATTCATCCCCATCTAAAAAGAATCCGTATTGATGTGCGACTATAGCCTCCATTGTTTTTTGAAGCGTCATTTGTCTTTGCTTAATCGCTTCAATAAACCATTTGGCAGCATCTAACTTTTGTTTGACAAATGTGACCGTCTCTTTGATATGTTTATTTTTCTTGTCTCCCTTATCATACGTTTCTAGCATCTCTGAGAAAGATCGGCTAATGCGTAAATCAGGTGCATTTTTTGTATTCAAAAACACTTCGACTTTATTATCACGACTTGTAACAATAAAGTCAGGTATGATATAATTTGTCGGGGTATTTTCAGAGGAAGAAATGCCAGGTTTGGGACTTAACCTTTTGATCAGGTTCATTACTTCTTTGAAATCCTCATCACTGATATCTAGTTTTCTTTGAATTTTATCAAAATGCTTTTTTGTAAACTCTTCATACAGGTCTTTTAGCAAAAGAATTGCTATTTGGTAAATACGCTCATTATGTCCACTGGCGCCATGTTTCACCAATTGGAGAATTAAACATTCTCTCAAATCACGCGCACCAATACCAGCGGGCTCAAATAGTTGAATTTTACGCAATACGCGTTCTACATCGGCTTCACTGGTATAGACATTTTGAGTAAAAGCAAGATCATTAGCTATCGCTTTGAGTGGTCTTCTAATGTAACCGTCGTCTTCTAAACTACCAATGAGTTGTTTTCCAATTATTTCATCCCTTTCAGGAAGATCCAAGTAGCTTAGCTGTTGAAGTAGAGAGTCAGTCAATGTTGCAGAAGATGCGATGGGAAGAGAATCCTTTTCTTCTTCACCCCAGCCGTCTCCATACATTTTATAACCGTAATAATCTTCTTGATTAATGTATTCCTTTATGTCTAAATCATCGTGCGCCTTATCGGAGAAATCATCCTCGTAAGTCGTATCGTTCTCGAGAGACGATTCTTCATTGGATAGGTCAAAGCCATCTTCTAGAGCAGGATTAATTTCCAATTCTTCTTCAATCCGCTGGTTTAGTTCGGCGGTAGGAATTTGAAGTAATTTAATGAACTGAATCTGCTGAGGGGACAGCCGTTGTTGTAGACTTTGATTCAGTGTTAATTTTTGCATTTGCTTTGGAAATCTATTTTGACAAATTTACAAAAATTCAATTGAAGTCATACTATTCTACCACACGAAGTAGAATGAATGGTATAAAATACGAATGTTTTTTTCTAAATAGCTTAATTTTAGTACTTTACTCTATTTTAAATAAGACCTTTGATAGTGTTTGGGTTTTTAATTCTGTCTCAATCCACTCTTTTTCGGGATTTGAATCAGCTGTTATTCCACATCCAGCAAAGAGTGTAGCTTGTTGATTTTTAACCCGCATATTTCGTAAATGAACAAATAAATTCGTTTGTCCTTCTATGTTCACGGGACCTAAATATCCCGCATAAAAAGAGCGGTCGTGTTTTTCATTGGCAAGGATAAATTGCAGGCTCGGCTTTTTGGGCATCCCACAAACAGCCGAGGTTGGATGGAGCAAATCCAACATGACAGACGTTATTTGAGGGAAATGAATGGATTTGTAATCGACCTCAAAATCTGAACGAAGGTGTAACAAATTACCCGCTCGGACAGTCTGCGGTCCATATTCATCGTATTCTCTTATTCGTACTTTTTTAAAGCAATTGATAATGTATCTTCCTACTAAAGCCTGTTCTTCAATCTCTTTTTGTCGCCAAAGTGCATTTTCAGGCTTGACTTCCTGTCCATCTGGCATAAATGCGGGTTGTGTACCAGCTAAAGACATGGTTCGGAATTTTCCCGTTTGTTCGTTTTGACTTACCAATATTTCTGGAGATGCCCCAAGCCAAGTCTCATTTAAAAAGGGTAAATCCACCAAAGAAACAAAAGCATTTGCATACGTTTTATGTAATGTCTGAAAGCTTTCCCAAACAGAAAAATTAGTTGGTAAAGAAAAAGACTTCGTTCGTGAGAGAACAACTTTTTGAAAGCTACCCGATTGAATCTCAGAAATTGCTTTTTTTACATTTTGAATAAATAGGTTTTGAGCCTCAAAATCGTCTAATTCATGTGGTTTCCCGAGGAGTTCATTCGGACAAGCAGCTTCTTTTTTTGAAGAGGAATGTTGTAGAATTTCTTCTAAAATTGTGGACGAAGAAAGTTCTTTTGAAAGTTCTATATCTCCCGATGAAGAGAGGGTGAAGAGAACGTCTGCTGGCAAAAAATAGGTATTCTCGCCAGAAGGGTTCAAAAACGGGGAAATTGCAAAGCCACTTCCTAGTTCATCAATTTCTGGCTTACCTTGCGAAGGTACTTTTGTAAATGAGATAAGGAATTGCGTCGTTTCGCTGGTAGGCATACGCCACACAGCTGTGGGGTAGCCAAGCTCATGTGCTGACTCCCACAACAGCTGAAGACTTAATTTGTGTGTATTTTTATCGGAAATAACCATGTCTGATGGGATAATAGGAGTAAAAGACTACTTCATCATCGCGACTTTTCCCTCCGCTTGGAGTTCCCCATTATTGTATTTTGAAGGACATTTTAGCAATATTTGGTCTGCTCTAAAGCAATTGTTTGCTACGTCCATTTGACCTACGACAACAACTTTTTCAGACTTGTCAAGATCCTGTGGTTTGGGTTGATTATATACCACAAGTGATTCATTTTGGAGGGAATCAATCATCCAGAATTCAAAGTGGTTGGGGTCAATAGAGGGTTCGTAACGCATACCAATTATATCACCTGTTGCTGACTTCTTGAGTTCTCCAACTACGTGAATCGGCTTATTAACACCCTCTTGGGCAAGTGATTTAGCTTCTGTAAAACTTACATAGGTACTTGCATCCCCCACAGTTGAAATGATGACCATGATGGCAACAGCGATAGCACCTAATGCAATAATATGTGATCTTTTCATGATACGTTTAATTTTGTGTAGATGAATCCTTCATTTTCTTTTCGATTTTCGTCAATTTTCTATCCATTGAAAACAAGTAGGCGAAGAGCCCAATAAATGAAACAGCAATGACAGCTACGACGACCCAGATTTTTCCATCTTTTCGAAAAGTATCTGCCATTTCAACGTCTTGTAATAAAATAAAGTTTAAAAATTGGTTTACTATGAATGAGAGCATCTGTTTTCTTATTTGTTTGAATTAAAAAAATTAATTGTCTAAATCCTCGTTGAGCGTAGTTTCAATGAGTTTTAATCGGATACGAAGACTTGTAAACCAAACACCGAGCAATGTCCAAGCGATGATTGCTGGATAAAAAACGAGGCGCATGGCATTGTCCATATCGTATTTCCCGAAGGCTGGATTTCCGCCGTTTCCTGGATGTAGCGAGTCGGTCATACGAGGTAAAATCCAGACGAGAGGCATGAAGGAAGCAAAGGCGAAGATATTGTAAATAGCCGAAAGACGTGCCCTTTTTTGGGTGTCTTCAAATGAAGAACGGAGCACAAAGTAAGCTGAGTAAATGAGAAGTCCAACTTCAACTGCAATGATTTTTGGATCTTTTGGGAGTGGGTCGCCCCAAGTATAATTTCCCCAAATAGCACCCGTTAGAAAACCTAAAATGCCAAAAATGAGGGCAACATTAGCAAATTCTACCGCATATGTGTCGTGCGTTTGTTGGTTACTTCGTAAATATTTAACGGAATAAACCATGGAGGCAATCATCAATATCATCATGCCAAACCAGAGAGGTACGTGAAAATAAACGTTTCGAATGGTTTCGTTCAATATAGGCTGTCTAGGAACTTCACCAACGAGCCCTTGAATAACTGTGTATAATATAAGTAGAACAGTAAGGATTTTCCACCAATTTTGTCGCATAGTACGTTGAACATTTAGATAAATTAACTTTTCCAGAGATAAGGAAATAATAGATAACTTAACGCAATTACAATCATATCAATTCCCAAAAGTGTCATAATTTCGTCTGTACTTGTTGCCCAACCCAATCCGTCCATCGCATTTTTTGAAAATTTGATAAGCATCGAGAGCATGGGCAAAATAACTGGGAAGCTCAAAACAGCCATTAAAGTAGACGTATTTTCTGCTTTAGATGCAATTCCTGCTACCATCGTAAGCGTAGAAGAAAATCCGATACCGCCCAAAACAATGGCAGTTATGTACATTAAAAAATCAGCTGCCAAATAGCCCATCATCGCAGAATATACACCGAATCCTACAAGACCCAAGAACGTCATCATTAAGACATTATACACAATTTTTGATAAAATAACTGCCTGGGGACTGACAATCGTGTAGTAGTATAATTGCCGCCCAACACGCTCTTGTGTGAAACTTTTGGTAATGGAGTTGACCGCCGCAAAAAGTAAAATTATCCAAAATAGGGTATTCCATGTAATGGGATCCATTTGGTTAATTTTAAGCTTAAAACTTATGTAAGCAACAAATACTGTACTAACGATATACAATAACATACCGTTGAGTGCATATTTTTGCCTCCACTCAAGCGTAATTTCTTTTTGAATAAGTGCGCCTATTTCCTTCATAATCTTGGCAAAAGTAAGCAAGAAACGTTCTTGTTGGTTATGATTACTATCAGAAAATATGTTTAACTCCTCATTTCATCGTTTCATTTATATTAACAACAAATGTATAATCTGGTAGGTTATTTGTAAATGCTTGAACACTACAAAAGATACAGAACGAAAATGTAGTTCATATTCAGCTTTCCGCTTATATTTAACTTTTGACCAAAATACCCAAGAAAAGTGAATAGATTGACTCAATTAAACACACTAAAAACAACAGATTGCTTTGATGTTTGTGTCATTGGCGGTGGTGCAAGTGGGGCAGGAGTTGCCCTTGATGCTACGCTTAGAGGATATAAAGTCATATTAATTGAAAAAAACGATTTCGGAGGCGAAACTTCTTCACGCTCGACAAAACTGATTCATGGTGGGGTTCGATATTTGGAACAAGCCGTAAAAAAATTTGACTTTGGTCAACTTAAACAAGTTAGACATGGGTTAGCTGAACGCCGCTTCTTACTGCAAAATGCTCCTCACTTAGCCAAACCTCTTGCTATTATTACACCCGTATTCCATTGGTTTGAAGGACTTTATTATTCAATTGGTCTAAAAATTTACGGTTTATTTAGTCAGGATACAGCTTTCCCTTCTTCAAGCTGGCTTTCCAAAAAACAAGCGTTGGCATTTATTCCAACGCTGTCCAATCGTTTGCAGAGTGCGGTGATGTACTACGATGGTCAACTGGATGACGCGCGTTATACGTTGGCATTGGTGCAATCAGCAGAAAAAAACGGAGCTGTTGTGCTCAATCATGCTGCTGTTACGTCTTTTGAGATGGATGAAAATGGAAAATTATCCGGTGCGAAAGTTGTTGATACTTTGGAAGAAAAAGAAATCCAAATAAGTGCTCGTGTTTTTGTGAATTGTACGGGACCTTTCGCCGATACAATTCGATTTCTGGCTAATCCAAACGAATTACCCCGTATTCGCCCAAGTAAAGGTGTACACATTGTACTTCCTTCTCGGTTTCTGGCAAGTGATAAAGCAGTTCTTATACCAAAAACAGAAGATGGACGGCTTGTTTTTGTGATCCCTTTTCAACAAAAAGTTCTGATTGGAACGACAGAGACCCCGTACGAAAATACTGAAAATGAACCCATTTTGGAGGAGGAAGAAGTTTCGTATTTATTGGAAACTGTCGCCCCTTATTTTACCCAGAAGCCAACAAAAAAGGATGTTGAAGCAGGTTTTGGTGGACTTCGACCCTTGATTTCAGCAAAAAGCAGAGAAGGAAAACAAACCAAAACTTTATTGCGAGACCATGAGGTCGAAGTGGATACGAAGTCCGGATTAATCAGTCTTTTGGGTGGGAAATGGACAACCTACCGGCTTATGGCGGAGGATACTACCCATGCCATTGATGCTTTTCTGAAAAAGGAGGGAACAAGAGCATGTCAAACCAAAAACTTCCGATTAGTTGGCGCACAAAACGTCCAATTTGATTTTTCCAATTCGCAAAATATAGGTGTTTCTCTTGATTTGACAAGGGAGGAGTGCTTGGAAATGTACCAACGATATGGAGACCAATTGGATATTCTTTGGGAAATTATGAAGCAAGATAGCCGTTACCTCAACAAGCTACATCCTGATTTTAGCTATCGACTTGCTGAAGTTGTGTACGCGAGCAGATACGAAATGGCTATGACTTTGCGGGACTTCTTTGCCCGTCGGATTCGGCTTGAAATATTAAATTGGTCAGCGGTAAAGGAGTCTATGAGGCAAGTTGCTGATGTTATGGGTGAGGAGTTGGGTTGGACGTTTGAGATGAAGGAATTAGAAATAAAGAAGTACGAAAGCCTTTTAGAAAATTTTGAAGTATCTGCTTCCATCGTGGACAAACAGTAAATTCAGAACGAAATTATGTATGTTTGCGTTTCTGTTTATAATTAATCTAAATTAATAGCAATAAAGAGTATGGAATTGTCGGAGTTAAAGTTGGGTGAAACGGCACAAATCGCTTCTTTTTTGGATGACGTATTGGCTATAAAATTGCTAGAAATGGGCTGTTTACCAGGTACTTCTGTTCGTTTGGTTCAAAAAGCACCTTTTGGTGGTCCTCTTTGTATTACGATAAATGACGATTACCAACTCGCGTTGCGTGTGGAAGAAGCCGCAAAAGTAATGCTTGAAAAAAGCGCTGTGGCAAACTAAAATTGAATACCTCAACAATGAAAATAGCATTATTAGGAAACCCAAATTGTGGTAAATCCTCTCTATTCAATCATCTGACTGGCTTACGACAAAAAATTGGAAATTTCCCTGGAGTTACCGTTGATAAAAAAATAGGAACGGCAAAACTCCCCGGAGGAACAACCGTAGAAGTCTTAGATTTACCAGGTACATACAGTATTTATCCCAACTCTCAGGACGAACAAGTTGTACTTTCTGTGCTTACAAATCCGGAAGATAAAGACTTTCCAGATTTAGTTGTGGTTGTGGTAGATGCCTCTAATTTGAAACGTAATCTGTTGTTATTCAGTCAAGTAGTTGATTTGGGTTTCCCTGTTATTCTTGCTTTAAACATGTTAGATGTTGCCAATGAGCAAGATATTGAGATACATTCATTAAAATTGGCTTCTGAACTTCAAGTTCCCGTCGTAGAAATCAATGCCCGCGAAGGAATTGGGTTGACGGGATTGAAAAATACAATAAACACGTTAGCAAACGAACAAAAAAATAGAAAGCCTTTTTTACAATTATCAGATAAGTGGACGGATTGTGTTCAAGAAATTTCCGCATTACGTACATTTAAAACACCCTACGCAGCACTCATGCACCTTGTGCAGGCAGATAAAATGTTATATTTAGCCCCCAAAATGAGGCAAAAATATAGCGCAATTGCTGAAAAAAGGGAGTTAAATGCTACAGAGTTTCAGAGTACGGAAACACTACAAAGGTTTAGTCACTTTGATTCCATTTTAGAGAAAACGGTAATCAAACCTGCTTATCATGAAAAACCAAGTACGTTTTCTGAAAAGTTAGATAAGATACTCTTACATAAAGTGTACGGTTACGTCATTTTTCTGGGTGTGTTATTTTTGATTTTTCAGTCTGTTTTTACACTTGCTTCCTATCCAATGGATTGGATCGATGCAACGATGTCAACTTTTACTAATTGGGTTCGAGAGGTGCTTCCCCCTTCGTTACTAGTAGATTTACTCGTCGATGGTGTATTGGCGGGTATTGGTGGCGTTTTGATTTTCATTCCACAGATTGGTTTTCTTTTTGCCTTTATATCTATTCTGGAAGAATCTGGTTATATGGCGCGTGTCGTTGTATTAATGGATAAATTAATTCGTCCGTTTGGATTAAATGGAAAAAGCGTTGTTCCTTTGATTTCAGGGCTTGCCTGCGCTGTCCCGGCAATTATGTCTGCGCGAACAATCGGAAGTTGGAAAGACAGACTCATCACCATTATGGTTACGCCGTTGATGAGCTGTTCAGCACGTTTGCCCATTTTTACTATTCTGATTGCCATGGTCATTCCGGATACCAAATGGTTGGGACTATTCAATTGGCAGGGCATTGCTTTACTTGGTTTGTACTTATTGGGATTTGTTTCTGCGTTGCTTGTAGGTTGGGTGATGAAGCGCCTGTTGCATGTCAAGGAAAAAAGTTTTTTTGTGATGGAACTCCCTGTTTATCAGTCTCCTAGGTGGACTCAAGTTGGCTTTACTATCCTAGAAAAAGTGAAAACTTTTGTTTGGGAAGCCGGAAAAGTGATCGTTTCTATCTCCATTATTTTGTGGGTTCTTGCCACGTACGGGCCTGGAGACAGACAAAATCAAGCTGAAATGGCTGTTTTGGAGTCGTCTAAAGGTCTTTCTGAAACTGAAATAGGAAATCGAGTTGCCTCTGCCAGATTGGCAAATTCATATGTAGGAATTTTTGGTAAAGCCATAGAACCCGCAATTGCTCCACTTGGGTACGATTGGAAAATAGGTATTGCGCTCATTACATCGTTTGCAGCAAGAGAAGTTTTTGTTGGAACAGTCGCTACCATTTATAAAATTGGTTCAGACGATACCGATGAATCTACCATAAAAGAGCGACTCTTGGCGGAAACGTACGATGAAACAGGATTACCGGTTTATTCGTTGGCTACTTCGGCCTCGCTAATGGTTTTTTATGTTTTTGCAATGATGTGCATGAGTACAATTGCCGTGGTTTACCGCGAAACCAAAGGTTGGAAGTGGCCACTTATCCAAATGGGTTATATGATGGCACTTGCCTATTTAATGGCATGGATTACTTATCTTGCATTTTCTTGAAGTTCAGTGACTCGGCGTACGCCTACAAAACGATTTTTATAATAGGGACTGTTTAAGTTGCTGATAATAACCCCTTTAGAGGTGGAGGCGTGAATGAATTTTGTGGTGATACTATCTGAGGAGACGACGATACCTACATGATTTATCCTTTTCGTTTTGGAGGAAGGCTGGGAAAAAAAGATTAAATCACCTGGTTTACATTGATTTTTAGGTACTTCTTCTCCTTTTTTGAATAAGGCGGCGCTACTATCACCATCTAGTGGAATCTGAACTTTTTTATAGACGTAACGCACAAAGCCGGAGCAATCAAAACCTTTGGGGCTTTTGCCTCCAGATTTGTACCGCGCGCCTACATATTTTTTTGCTGTTTTAAGCAAGATATGTATAGAGTCCTTCTCTGGGTTCGAAGAAAAAGAAAATACAAAGGGTAAAATCAGTATGATAGAAAATAGGAAAGTATGTTTCTTTTGATAATAAGTCATGCAAATAAGTAATGGTACATAACAAAAATAGTATTTTTTTGAGAAAACCCTTCCACTTAGTGCTATTTTTTACATACTTAAATCTCAAAATAGTGCAATTCATTACATTTTTATTTCTCCAATCGGATAATTCAAAAGACTATAAATATGTTTAATACATTAATAGATAGTTAGTTGTAATTTATGCTGCCCAAGGCAAAAGCCAATGTCCTTCTTTCGCTGTCAATAGAAGGACATTGGCTTTTTTTTAATTTAACTTAATCATATTTTTCTCAATTTCATCTCTCTGTGCTGCTGAAATCGGTTGATTGTATAAAATAACTTCGCCGATGATGAAGTGTACTTGACTTTGATTAAGATTTCTGTTTCCGATGGTAAAAGGACCATTGATAGGGTTCACTTCCAAAGCAAGTGTTTGTAGTACAGAAAATTGGTTATTATTGACAGTGATAAAGTTATTTCCGTTTCCACCCCCGTTGCAGTAGTTGGTTAATTGAATGGATTGATTTGCAAAATCACGGTAATTTGAAAAAGAAACAGTACCACTTGATAGAATTCCAGCAGAGCTATTCAACATAAAACCGATAACCTGCCTAGTTGGATTACTTGGGCTTGTAATAGCAGATCGAACATTTCTAAACCCATACGTACCTGCTGCTGAACCACCTATAGAAGATGTGGTAGATGTAACCTCCGCACGATACGCCATACTTGTTCGGTATTCTGTTGCCGTATGTGTTGCCATTTGTTTTCCTGTAAGAAATAAAGCAAAACCCAGAGGGGCATCCAGCAAAGGAGAGCTAGGAACCTCCAGAATTTGTGAACCTAGAAACTCAAACGCAGGTAAAAAATTATTGGTAACGATTTTTCCTCCTTTTACAATAAAGGGTTGTTTATTTTTGTCCACTTGGACTGCATTCAACCCATTACCACTTTGGTCATACCAAACGGATACATATACATTTCCGTAATTAGAAAAACGAACTAGTATATCTTGGTCTAAGTAACCACTCGACGTAAATGGAATATCCATTTCTCGGTTATCTTTCTCTCGTCTAACACGAAGGAGTGGCCCCGTATATGTTTTACGTAACTGTCTGAAACTAAGTAAAACTGTCGTATTTAAAGCTTGATCATCGGCGGCGTTTACCTTCGTTATTTTAATAAATTCAGATGTTTTAACAGATTCAACACCGCCGAACGAATTCAATTTTCGAGCTGAAAAAGCGATGAATTTATCCACGTCTTCTGTTGTCAAGGTATAATTTTGATTGGTTCCGATTAGTATGGCATTATTCCCGTATTTATTGTCGGCACGATACCATCTGAACTCAAAGCTGGGTGATGTTGGTGTGCCCTTGTATTCGTATGTTCCAGTTAATGTTTTTCCTACAAGATTAGCTGATTGCACATCATTAAAAGTAAAACTAGCTTTTGAGACATACGTATTTATATTTCCTACGCTAAAAAAGCCCGTAATTTCTAAGGGCGCATCTTTTTTTACTTCCATCGAGGGTGCGGAAAATGAACTAGAGGAATTGATAATCGGCGTATGAACTCCTTTGTCAATGACGACATGTCCAATATTGAATTTAGGGAAACCAAAGTCCCAATTGGCATCGTTCCCGTAATTTGAGTCTGCTGTACCCCGCCAAACGTGCGTATTTGTGGTTGAAATCTGTATTGAAGCAGGGTCACTAAAACAGCGTTCATTTCCAGCAACTACGGTATAAGTTCCACTATCTGAAAGAGTTGCGTTTGAGATTATAGGATTTTGAAGCGTACTTATAAACTGATTTGGCCCTCGCCATTCGTATGTTGTAGTAGTGGTCGCGCCCGCTACTGTAGCTTGTAAATAGATATAATTACCTGTGAATAAAGAAGATGTTGTAGTAGATAAAACAGGTAGGGAGGGCTTGGCAGAAACTGTAACCACAAGTATATTTGACTTTATCTGGTAGGGACTTCCATCAGTAAGCGTAGTCGTCATTGTACAGCTAATGCTTTGCTGGTCAGTCAAAGTGTTTGAACTGAAAGTAGCATTGGTTGCACCTACTACCGGAACATCATCGACATTCCATTGAAAGGTTGTATTACTTCCTAAATTGTCGGTTAAAGTGGTAAATGAAATCAAGTCTCCGGCACAATACTCATGCGTTAAATTAGCAGATTGAATGCGAATACCTGGTAATTGATCAAGCAAAACATTGAAGTTTTCCCAAGATTGTTGATTGTCGAGGAGATTATTCGAGCTTACTAACAAACGCTGTTGATTAGCGGGGATCGTCAAACTTGTACC
>CAYNRA010000010.1:0-1558 GCA_964399465.1 uncultured Cytophagales bacterium | reverse complement strand
GTACCTGTAAATATAGTCGGTGCTGGTGCTATATAAGCTGTTCGCGAATAGTGGACTTTGTTTGTATGTCCGGCTGTTAGATAGGAACTTACGTCAATTATAGCTGAAGTTGTACCTAAATTACGAAAAGTAGCATACTTGTTATTTCCAGAAGTAATGATGAGCCCTTTTACATTATTTGTATTGTATCTCTCTACAGTAACATTTCCAATAGCTTCTTTGTATCGAATTTCAGCTATAAAATGTTTTCTGGTTGCATTAGGATAAACAGCTAGGAAAGAACCATTATTAGATAAATCGTATCGAAAACGAATTTCAGTTGCTTCTTTTGGCCAGTCACGAACAACACCTGCGGCAACGGTATCTACTGATGTAAAATCATGTTGGTGAATCAATATTTTTATGTTTCCGTAATTATACTCTGATCCAGGGATGACTATTTCCATATCCTTTGGGTTCAGTATACCTGTTCGTCCGTAACCTAGTTTTATTCTACCTGCCCGTTGCTTGTTCCTTTGGGATAAACTTCTACCAAACCAATCATTCTGTCCGGTAGTGTAACCCATTGTTGAAAACTCGCCCATTGTGAGGTATGCGCTGTGGGTCCTGCCGTCTGTCTGTAAAGAAAAGTCGGAGTAGATACCGAACTGATTGATTTCGACATATTTATAAGGGGATCCATATCACCCATTAAATATGCCCATTTATCCCATTCTGTGGTATTTCCAGCTGAAACATGGACTTTTGCGTGCATAGACATCAAAGCTGCATCTAATTCTCTCCTTGATTTTCCTCCAGAGGTAGTTGTCATAGCTCCTGCCAATGTAAGATGTCCTAAATTGTTTGGTAAACTTACTTTTCGTGTTGTGATGCCATAAGAGAAATCATTTATTCTTCTTTTGGGGCCTTGAATATTCCGGTCATACACGAGATAATTATTTGGCAAGGGCGCAGTAGGAATTGTACCGTCATAAAACGAAACATCCAAAGGGCTATCTGAGAGCCCACCATTTACTGACCGGTTGATTTCATACAAAGTTTTCCAATGCGGAGATTTACTGATGTAAAGTAAATTTACGCCACTTATACCTGTCCCGCCATTCCATTGGGTTTTCCAAGCAGGAACATGGTAAAATTCATTGATAAATCCTTCTTCTATATTGAGAAGTTCATAATTTTTGGCATTGGCTATTCCTGTCAGAATAGAACTTTGCCCTGTAACAGAATAGAGCTTTGCCAAAGAAATAGTGGTTGCTCCGTGGTAATTTGATCCCTCATTTTGATTCCCGATATACGAGTAAGCACCATCTGGAAAAAGGATAGTAGGGCCAAGTACCAAGTTCACAATTTCTAGTCCACGATTTAACCAAAGTGCATTATTTCTATATTGCCCACCGTGTATGAGAACTTCCGCATAACTAATATCTCGGTTACAATAAGTTCTGTAAGGCGGTGTTGCCCCCATCTGTGTGACAGTAAGCCCATAATGCTGATTGGTGATTTTGTCAGCAGCTTGTTCAAATCGTTGGATAAGAAATGGGGGAATGTATTGCTGAAA